>CAZAJB010000100.1:1640-7277 GCA_964485345.1 uncultured Clostridiaceae bacterium | reverse complement strand
AGAAATCATGTAAGAACTTGTCCAGCCACATGACAAAATTATCACCATTGACTTCTCCATACTTGTCCAGGATTTCCAGAGCACTATCGCTATACTCATCGTAAATCCCAGGGTAACAGGCTTTAGGATCCAAAATGTTAATGAGATTGTTAATGTGCAAAAAGAGCACAAAATGTTTGGGGTTATTCCTGAGCAAGCTAGTCCCGTTTTTTTCCTGATAAGCTTCTCTTGTCCGATTAGGTCCGCCTTCTCAAAGAACTGCTGCTGCTCCCTTCATCTATCAATTCTTTAACTTGATCCCCAATTTAACTGTAGAAAAGAATATCCTACTCCCACTACTCCTAGACGAGCGCAAAGCGGATCAAGGTTTCTTCCAAGAAGTAGCACAAACACTAGGGATAGAAAATAAATTCTTGCCTCTCCGGATGAATCTGGAAAGCCTCTTCTAGATTCAGGCATGTTGTTACCTCATCTCCGCGCGCCGCAAAAAAACGCTCTAGCGCAAAGGAAATATTGGCATCGTCTTCAATCACCAGGATTTTCATTGGCTGCACCCCCACAAAGGCCAGTTCAAACGCTAGGTTGCTACATGGCAGTCGCGGGCTGCCTCGTCCAAAGACATCCTAAATCCGTTGCAGAGCAACCCTGGCTGAGTTGGCAATGATAATATTAGAATCCTCTTCTAGCTGATGAATGCTGTGGCTCCATCATGGTCTTCATTAGGCTCCAAGACTTCGAAGTTGCTTAGGCCAAGGCAATTGCAGGGTTCGTCCATCGACGGATATTATACTTGTCTAACGACATCTGAGCCAACATAAGCTTCACGATTTCCCCGCCGCTCAAAACAGACAGGTGTTTGCCAATGTCATGTTGCTCAGAACCCATCCGAAAACTTGATCTAAATATATCATATCACACTTTCAACGCCTGATTATAGAACCTTAGAGTGCTTGATGCGTGAGCGCTAAATATCCTACCAACGTTCCCAGCCTTTAGGCTAATCTTACGAGGAAAATGAAAGTGACAACCAGCATAGCTAGCTTTTTCCAAAATATCTCCCAAGATAAAGAAATACCGCTAACGTGTGTTATGAAACACATTAGCGGTATACTTCATGGTCAATGGTCGCTCTAGGACAAACTACCTGTCGAGCGATATCCTTTTATCCTAAAATAGGCTTGCCAACCAATCAAGGAGGTTGTACTTGGAGAAAATTGCAACCGCGATAAGAGATATGGTCGACATGATTTTGATCAAAATGTCGAGCGAGGGACCCACGGTATCCTTCAGAGGATCACCCACTGTGTCGCCTACAATAGCAGCAGCGTGGGTCGCGCCACCTTTGGTGTGCCCTTCCAAGGCACCCGATTCGATAAGTTTCTTACCATTGTCCCAGGCACCACCGGCATTTCCGGTGAACAAGGCCAAGGTGATCGCGGACATGATCGAACCGATCAATGCACCACCTACAAACCTGGGTCCAAACATGAACCCTGCTACGAGAGGGAAGAGAACTGCCATATAAGAGGGGAGCTTCATCTCTTGCAGGGCTCCTTCAGAAGCAATGGAGATACAAGATTTGACATCTGGCTCCTCGGTTCCGTCTAAGATTCCCGGCTTTTCTCTAAACTGACGGCGAACCTCGTCAACCATTTTACGTGCCGCTTTAGTCACTGATTCAATTAGCATACCTGAGAAGTAGTAGGGTAGTGCCGCACCAACCAAGGCTCCTACCAGAGTCATGGGATCGATGATATTGAGTAGCGGATCCACATTTGCTGGCGAATAAGAGAATATATAGGCAACCATTAAGGATGTGGCAGCTAACGCCGCAGAGCCGATGGCAAATCCCTTACCAATGGCAGCAGTAGTATTACCTACCGAATCCAGCTTATCGGTGATGTCTCGGACTTCTATGTCCAGTTTACTCATTTCGGCAATACCGCCAGCATTGTCGGAGATAGGTCCATAGGTATCAACGGTAACAGTCGTAGAGACGAAGGAAAGCATACCAACAGCGGCCATGGCAATACCATACATTCCAGCTACACCGTAGGCAGTCATCACCGCTGCGCCTAGCACTAATACTGGTGCCATGACCGAGCGCATGCCAACAGCCATACCTTGGGTAATAGTCAATGCTGCGCCTTCTGTACTTGCCGCAGCAATGCTCTTGGTAGGTGTGAAATCGTAGCTAGTATAGTACTCAGCAATAGAGCCAATTACAACACCTGCAACAATCCCTAATACAGAAGCAATCCAAGGGGACATCGCCCCCAAGCTAAAGTTCAAACCGGTTAAGTCCTCTCCCCCAAACAGGAACCAACTCATAATGCCAGCCAGTACAATGGTTAAACCAGCAGATACCCAGGTAGAGATATTAAGCTCTCTATGGGGATCTTCAGATAGTTCTTTCCGGATAATGTAAGCAATGCCGATAACGCATGCGATAACACCAAAGCCAGCCAGAACTATGGGATACATGAACATTTTTTGCAGTGCAGACTGCGTCATGCCACCATTCTTAGCCTCACTAGAGAGGAATAGGTGAAAAGATAGAATGACTGCTGAAGATATGGCGCCTACAAAGCTTTCCAATAAATCGGATCCCAGACCAGCGACGTCCCCCACATTATCCCCGACATTATCTGCAATCGTAGCAGGGTTACGAGGATCATCTTCAGGAATCCCGGCTTCAGTCTTACCCACTAAGTCAGCGCCCATGTCAGCTGCTTTGGTGTAAATACCCCCACCAACGCGGAAAAACATAGCGACAATCGAGCACCCTAGAGCATAGCCAGAAATCGTCATGGTGAAAGGAGAAAACTCAATTCCCAGCCAGTTCCTTACGAGGTACACATTCTCAATAGACAGCTGTTTGAGTAAAATCCCAAAAACCACATAAATTATGACGAGACCGAGAAGGGCAAAACCGCCCACACAAAGCCCCATGACGGAACCACCTTTAAAGGCAACCTTCAGGGTTTGCCCAAGTCTTTTGGTGGTCCTTGCCGTGTTAGAAACCCGTACATTCGCGTAGGTTGCGACCCGCATACCCACCACTGCCGCCAGCGAACTCATCGTCGCACCGATCATAAAAGCCACAGCTACATACCAACCCACAACCAGCCCCATCAACACAGCCACAATGATACCGACAATAGCAATAACACGAAACTCATAATTCAGGAAAGTGACCGCCCCCAATCGAATCTTGGATGCGATGTCTTTCATCAATGGAGTACCTTCATCAAGCCTTTTCACAGAAAAAAAGTTCAGGCCTGCGTACGCCAAAGCTAGTACACTTGCAAAAAACACTAAGAGAAGCCAATTCATCGTCTGCCACGACCTTCCTAAAGATTGATGATGTTCTACAAGTACTTGAGGTTGAGTGTTTTGTGGGCTTTGCTAAAAAAAAAACGCTCAAGTTATATGATACCACTTCATGCGACAAAATTAAAGACCAAACGAATGCTACGCTCTCCCTTTGTTCGATAGTTTCGCAGGTTCTCTTTAAGAAGATCACCTTAGCAGGAGGTGTCGCCACCGCTTCTCCAGAGATCTATAGTTGTCTTGATAAACTGCTCAAGCCCAGTATTGTGAATATCGACAGACTTTCTTACCCGAATACAGCCCTTCCCAGTATCAAATGGTTCCAGTAATGTGCTGGCATTCTCAACTTTGTCGATCGTGCCCACATATAAACTAACGTATGACTTTTGAGCATTTAGAGCAAGTATAGCCTCGTCTCCACCGTCATAACTCAACATTTTGTACTTGATACTTTCTTCAAGTTCGGGACCATATTCGAGAATCATCCGTCTGATCTCTAGCAGCTTGTCCTTTCTCCAATCAGCGTCGAGTACTTCCAGATACTCTTCAGGATTCTTGACATCGTATTGCATCCTTACCCTCCTCGCTAGGTGTCTGTCCTAATTTGGCCTGTCCAACGGTTCTTGGCGTAAAACCGGCTCTGATCACCACCAAATTAGCGACAAATGTTGACTTCTATCGATATTCTGGTGTCTTATACCCAGCACAACTTTCTCCGTCAAATCATGTATTCCTGCACATCATTCTTGTACCGGTCGAAGAGCCAACGTCTTGTTAATCATTTGCCAATGAAGATAACCCCAGTTTAACTGGGGTTATCTCGGTTCTTGAAGCTAGTTGTCAAGCAAATGTCCCCAATCCTTAAAACCGAATGGAAGAGAGCTGCTGCAGGATCTGGTCTAGTTCTTGGAGAAATGCTGAATCTGCCAATCGGTTTTCCTTTCCCCGTTCTACAGCCCTTTCAAGTCGAAGGACTATGGATGCTAATTGCGCAAGGGGATCCGTTGGTACCTGCCCTTGGTCCATAGTACGCGTACCAATGAGACACACCGCATCGATTTCATTCCACCCTGGCACTTGGTCCGTTTGGAGCACGAGTCGAACCCGCCGGGCCGGTACATTTGTGCTAGTGTTTTCGATCATAAATACGCGAGATTCTTCTGGGGCAGCCCCTGCTCTTCCCTCCCAGATCACATGGTTGCGTCCGGTTTCATCAATCAGCTCAGCTTTGACAATTGCCCCCGGATTATGGGTTTCATAAACGTCAATTCGATTTACATAGACCGCCTCATCATAGAAAAGCTCCACCCACTCCTGACCACCATCGCTCGCACTCGCCACCCACGCCGTATCGTAATCGCCATACCTTGGGTAGACATCCGGGCGTCCAGTCATATGCCCAGGAGTCCATCGATCCTCCCGGAATTGGCTACTGGCTTTGGCGCTACTTGCCCATTGAAGTATCGCGTCATCGCTCCCCTGCGCTAAGGGCCATGGAGATTCATAGCTTCCTGTGATACTCACCGCATCAATCTCATTCCAACCACCCGTTACCTCCGTATCTAGCGTGATCCGTACCTTATTACAGGGCGCTGTAACAAGGCTGTTCTTGATGCTGGCAACCCTTGCTGTGGTTGCAGCTTGTTCTTCGATTCCTTCCCAAACAAGGTGGGATCCTCCTGTTTCGTCGATTAGTTCTACTTTAACAACAGCCCCTGGACCATAGGTCTCATAAATCTCAACACACTCTACATAGACCGCCTCCAAAAAACCCAGTTCTATCCACTGTAAACCGTTATTCTTGTAAGCAGGCGCCCAAGCATAGGCGCTGTCCACGTAATTGGGATAGACATCGGGTTTACCAAGCGCCTGCTGAGCTGACCAATCTGTGCTACCATATTCACTACTTGCAGAGGCCGTAATCGCCCACTGCGTAAAAGACTGTCCACGAACCTCTGAGACTGTGCCAAACAGGAGTAACAGTATAAAACCCGAAATAATGAACCAATTTCTTTGCATCATTTTTCCCCCCAATGTTTTACTTAAACAGCAGATTGTTACACCGATCACAGCGATCGTTACGAATCAAATTCCTGAGGCGACAGACATTGCAATAGATCACCTTGTCCTTCGATTTGTCATACTTCTCATAGGTCTCTAGTGCAGGATGATATCGAACACGGTCTCCAACGTCCAAATAGTCATACATATCTCGATCTCTTTGCCGCTCGACGATCCTCTTTTTCTTGCCCCCCTCGGTTCGAATCAACACGATGTATTCCATATACGATTGGCTGGAGCCAT
>CAZAJB010000100.1:0-1540 GCA_964485345.1 uncultured Clostridiaceae bacterium | reverse complement strand
TTCCGCCTACGGTGAAACGATAGCCCTTGGTCACAGTTCGAGAAGCGTTAACTGACCCACTTGTGTCGTCTAGACGACTGCTATAGCTGGTTAAGGTTCCAACTGTTGTCTCGCCCAGCAAGCCAAGTACAAGAATGCTCACACTGTTGTACAGGGCAAATAGCAGGCAAACAACAATAATCACAAAAACTACGGGATTGATTCGTCCAGTCGTCACCTGATCGTTCCCCTTCACTAACCTTGGATTGTAGCCCTTACACCGGTTTCTCGCCACAGCGTTTGGGCCACTTCCAGGATCTTCTGTTTGGTATCTATCCCATGCTCAAATTCGAGCCGCATCTCCTGATGCTTGTTGCCAAAGGAAAGACGCATTTTCTTCTGATCAACCTCCATGGCCTTGAGCCGAATGCCCCACAGACCCCTCTGGCCCCATTCGTAGATATGACCGGCGCTCAGCATACCAAAGGTTGACAAGACCATTTCGTCCACTGCTTGGTCCGTCCCACTCCGTTTGTCTAGAAACGCCCCTGAGATCACCAAAATGCGGTTATCCCAGATGAGCTTAGCGGTTTGAAGTATCTGGCTTTGCCGGATGAAAAGCCCCACAAGCAGGACGATCACAAGGCTCCAAACAATGCTAGAGCCAATTTGCCTTGGATCAAGCCAGACGGTGCAAAGAATACTCAAGGCGAGGAGTAAACTACAGAGCGTGTATCTTCTGCGAATGGATCTCAATGCATTTCGTCCTCCTTTCTTCGAGCGGTAAAAGGGAAAGCTACTACACTACTGCTTGACCCAACTGGAGTCTTGATGCACGTACACCCCTGCACCGCCCCTTACATACGCATCCCTAAAGGCATCTCCCTCACCAAGTAAATCTTCACCCAGTGTTACTTCAGACCCGATAGTGATGCTGTTTACTTGGAGCGAAATCTGATAAAAGGCATGCCCATCAATGAACACGTTATTGGGTATGGTTAAAGTGACAAGGCTGGAATTATCCGAGAACGCTCCACGGCCTACATGCTGTACAGTAGCGGGGATTGTGAGCGACGTAAATTTGTTGGAACCAAAGGTGGAGCTACCAATATGGGTGACACTAGGCGGAAAACAGACACTTGTCAATGAATTGCGCTCAAAGGCGGTATCGCCGATATGGGTTACGCTAGGGGGTATCGTCACACTGGCAAGTTCGTTTAACCAGAAAACTCCCTTTTCGATGCGTGTTATGCCGTCTGGGAACCTTATCGTTTTGAGTTTGTTACCAGTAAAAGCATATTCACTAATTGCCGTAACACTGTCGGGTATGTCAACAGCCTCTAGTAGATTGTTGTTAAAAGCCCAAGGTCCTATGGTAGTTACACCTTCAGGTATAACTACACTAGTTATCTGGACACCTTGGAATGCCTTTTCTCCAATCATTGTCACCGACTTCCCATTAATAGTAGACGGTATCACAGGCTCGAGTTCCTTGTCCAAATTGTCGTACTTACCCGTTTCCTGGTACTTCGTTATTGTGCCAGTTGTTCCGTCAAACGAA
>CAZAJB010000099.1:0-7408 GCA_964485345.1 uncultured Clostridiaceae bacterium | reverse complement strand
GTTCCAAGGCTGCGAGTTGTTCGAGTGTTTCTTGTTGCGTGTTCCAGCCATTGGCGGAAATCCAGATCCCAAAGGCCCATTTAGGTGGTAAACTGGCGTTCCCAGACAGACGGTGCAAATCTGCCAGCATTGTCTGAGGTTCACCTGCTAGCCACCATTCTTCTAGCAAAGGCCCCTCACGGTTGGTGTCCAAGCTGAGTGTCAGCCCTTCGCGAGCGTCAAACCACAACCTCTTCTGCGTGTTGCAGTACCACCCTACCCCACCACTGGTCATAAAAAATGGGATGGGGAGATAACTATGCTCCCCTTGTTGTGTGTACTTCTCTACGACTCGGCAGAGAAGCTGCTTCCCTCGTTGTTCGACACTGTCAAAGCGCTCACCGAAACCCACCATGTGTTCGCCAGAAATACGGGGCGAATAGGCTAGACGGTGTACATGCCCACCTTTATCTACGAACAGCTGGAACGATTCATGTTGCACATCCACTAGGATGTTGGTGAAACGTTTCAATTGCCATGAAAATGGGATCCTAGCTATGTGCAATGAGAGTCCATCCGCCAGCTCCCGTGAGAAAGTATCGATCTTCTTGCCCTCTAGATCAAACGAGGGGGGTAGAGTTCGAATACACAGACCATGCGACCAGTCGAAGCAAATCGTCAATCGCTTAAAGACTGCATAGGTGCCATGATCCCCTTCGATCAAATCCTGCAACTCGCCCAGGCCTTCCACATCTAGTAGATCAAAGGAGTAGGGCTTTGTGCACAAGGTTTCCTGATCATCCTGCACAAGGATGTGGTAACGAACAGTGCCCACATGCTCTATCGTCCCAAGCTCAAAAGCTACGTATAAACGATCATCACCACTGCGGTGAAACTGGCATCCCACGATATCTGGCATTGGAGCTCCATCTTCTTCCCAGCGAAGAGTAGCATGAACTGGGCCGCTAGCATCCTCTACTAACACTTGCACAGTGACGTCATCTCCAAGAACAGGCTGGTATGGATATCTCTGGTAGCCGTAATCTGCGAAGTGATGAACTCCACAGGGCATATGCTTAAGGCGCATTTGCTCACTCCTCGCGATCGTTTATGGTCTTTACGCTGTCTCTTTCTACAATGTACAGCGGCAGGATAATATCCCGTTTTGCTCCGTTTTCTACGGCTGTAATGACAATATCCGCGGCCTGTCTTCCCTTTTCCGGAATATTCTGATGTACTGTGGTTAAGGCAGGAAGCGACATGGTCGCCAGAGAGACATCATCAAAACCGATCACTGAAAGCTCATCTGGAATTGACCAGTTCATTTCTCGCAGCCCATTTATGAAGCCCAAGGCCATGATGTCGGCGGCGACAAATGCAGCCGTCTCATCATTTGCCTTGCCTGCAAACCTCTGAGCAAGTTGAAAACTACTGTAGTACGAGACATCAGCGGCATAGACCCATCGTTCATCAAAATCAATGCCCGCTTCGACCAAAGCATCGCGATAACCCAAAAAACGTTGCTCATGGATGCCATGACCTCGGAGTTTTTCCGCTACAAAGGCGATTTTTCGGTGCCCGTTCTTGATGAGATAATCTGTGGCCAAGTAACCACCGTGTCGGTCGTCAATGCTTACTGTATGAAAATAGTGATCTTGAACATATGCGTCCACAAGGACCACCGGAATACCAGTTTTTTTGAGTTCATCGAGGTACTCACAAGGATAGGTCCCCAAGATAATGATTCCATCTAAATCCCGCATCTGGGCCAGACTAGAATAGTCCTGATTCGGCCCCGTACCCGAGACCAACAAATGGTAACCTCTTTCCCGTACTTCATATTCGACTGCACTCAAGAACTCTCCATAGAATGGGTTGTCGAACATAAGCCGATGGCTAGACCCAGTCTGCGGAATAATCGCTCCAATTAACTGGGATCGCTGACTGGTCATGGTACGAGCAGAAATACTAGGAACATAGTTCAGTGTTTCTGCCGCTTCTCGCACCTTTTGTGCCGTCTCTTCGCTGATCCGAACATTTGATTTTCGGTTGAGCACGTACGATGTCGTCGTTACAGAGACACCAGCTTCTCGCGCAACATCCTTAATACTCGCACGCTTGCGCAACAAATCCCCTCCAATAAGTCCAGTTGAACCGTTTCACCATATTTGCCTTAATATTATCAGCAGGACTTTATATTGTCAACACTATCCCCGCATTTTTTTATCATATTTGACGTTTTCTCGACATTAATGTGGTTTATTAGGCCTTTTGCCGCCAACATTCCGTTGAAACGTTACGGCACATGGAGGCAATGAACAACACGAACGGAGCTTATACAGAAAGAGACCCTAGTACTAAGACTAGGATCTCCTCCAGAACATACATAATAGCATGATAGGGATCGTCAGATGCCCTTAGCAAGATGGTAGTAGATTTCTCCCAGGCGGAGTTCTTCCTTGAACTTCCTAACCTCCGTCTGCTCATCAATGAGCAGAAACTCAATGCCCGCCATCTCGCAATAGTCTTCCACATACTCCGCCGTAAGCGCTTGGCTAAACACCGAATGGTGGGCTCCTCCAGCTAAGATCCAACTCTTTGCCGCAACCTTGAGGTTCGGCTTGGGATCCCACAGAACTCTAGCTACTGGTAGCTTAGGCAAATCAGCAGGCGGCTTCACGGCATCCACCTTGCTCACAATCATCCGAAAACGATGACCCAAATCAATGAGAGATGCGCAGACCCCTGGGCCAGCTGGCGCCGTAAAGATTAACCGCGCCGGACTCTCCTTGCCTCCAATGCCTAAGTCTTGCACATCCAAGACAGGCTTTTCCCCGGCGATGGATTCGCAAACTTCGAGCATATGAGCACCTAAGATGCGACTACCTTGAGGATCAAAGTGGTAGACATAGTCTTCCATAAAGGACGTTCCACCCTCAAGTCCTGCATTCATCACCTTCATTGCCCGCAGAAGTGCAGCTGTTTTCCAGTCACCTTCTGCACCAAAGCCGTACCCATCCTTCATCACACGCTGAACTGCCAGGCCTGGTAATTGTTTAAGACCAACAAGATCCTGGAAATTGGTGGTGAAGCCTTTGAAACCGCCTTCCGTAAGGAAAGACCGCAAACCAACTTCAATACGTGCCGAATCCCTGAGAGCTCCGCGCTTGGCGCCGCCTTCCCGCACCCGATCCGTCAAGCTGTAGCTCGCTTCGTATTCCTGCAGGAGGGCATTGATCTGTCCCTCTGTAGCCGCTTCAACATGCCCTATGAGTTCCCCTAGAGAATAGGCATTGACCTCATAACCAAGCTGAATCTGGGCCGCAACCTTATCCCCTTCCGTGACTGCCACATCTCGCATATTGTCACCGAAGCGGGCAACCTTCGCCCCTTGGCTGTCGTGCCAGGCGGCAGCCACTCGAACCCAAGTCGCCACTTCTTGCAGTGCTTCTGGATCCTGCCAATGCCCCACCACAACCTTGCGGTTCTTGCGCATACGGGTATTAATAAAGCCAAACTCCCGATCGCCGTGAGCTGATTGATGGAGATTCATGTAGTCCATATCAATCTCGCCCCAGGGAATATCCCGATGATACTGGGTGTGGAAATGGAGATAGGGTTTGCTCAGCATATTCAGACCTGCAATCCACATCCGAGCGGGGGAAAATGTATGCATCCACATCATCAGACCAATACACTTGTCATCGGCGTTCGCCTCAGCAACTAACCTTCGGATGGAATCAGAGGTGGTCATAACAGGCTTATAGACAATGCTGACGGGAATGTCCGCTGCGTCACCCAGGGAATGGGCAATCTGCTTAGCATCCTCTTCGACCTGTCGTAGGGCCTCCTCGCCATAGAGATGTTGGCTACCTGTGACAAACCACACTTGGAACTCTTTCAAGTTCAAATCCATAATCTACCTCCTCTAGCTTTGACCGTAATAGGCATCTGGTCCGTGTTTACGCAAATAATGTTTATCAAGAACATGCTTGGAGATGGGCCGGTCATGGCCCGCTAGCTGCCGAGTCATTAGGGCCAGATGGGCAACCTGTTCGAGGACAACACTGTTGTGGACCGCCTCATGGGCATCCTTACCCCAGGTAAATGGACCGTGTTCAGCCACTAAGACAGCAGGCGTCTCTTGATAATTCATACTCTGGAATCGTTCCACGACTACTTTACCCGTATTGAGCTCATAGTCACCTGCCACTTCCTCTGGGGTTAAGGGGCGTGTGCAAGGTATCGTTCCGTAAAAATAATCCGCATGGGTTGTTCCCCGGCAAGGAATCTCTTGGCAAGCCTGGGCCCACACAGTAGCCCACAAGGAATGTGTATGGACAACGCCGCCAACTCCCTGAAACTGCCGATAAAGCTCGAGATGGGTTGGAGTATCCGAAGAAGGACGCAATTCGCCCTCAACGACATTGCCATCGAGATCGAGAACAACCATATCTTGAGCGGTAAGATCATCATAAGCCACCCCACTGGGCTTGATCACGACAAGATTCTTGTCCCGATCAACTCCACTCACATTTCCCCAAGTATAAACGACAAGCTTTTGTCTTTGTAGTTCCTGATTCGCCATGAGGACTTCTCGTTTAAGCTCCTCTAGCACGTTCATCCTCCTTTATAGCGCCCGCAGTGTACCAGATAGCATCTCGCCTATAGCAAGATACTTTGCATAGAGCTCTTGATACCGCTTTACACTCACTGGTTCTGGTGTATAGACTTTAGAATAGCCGCTGGCCATAGCCTGCTGCGCTTCAAGAGCCGTCGCGAATTCACCTGCTGCCACCGCCGCGAAAATGGCCGCACCTAGGGCCACGGACTGCTCCGATTGGACGATTTTCACCGGCATATTTAGGACATCGGCCGTAACCTGCATCACAAAGGCATTCTTGCCTGGAATACCACCTTGAGCAATCACTTGGTCGATCTTCAAACCTTCCTCCCTAAAGCGTTCTACAATCGCTTTGGCGCCGAAGGCAGTTGCCTCTACTAAGGCTCTAAAGATGCGTGGTGCATCGGTGCCTAACGTCAAACCTACCAAGGCGCCCTTGAGTTCCTGATCGGCATAGGGTGTGCGCCTTCCATTCAACCAATCCAAGGCAACCAGCGTCGTTGTAGATGGATCCACTTCCCGAGCCTTCTCTGTCAGCTTGACTAGGATGTTACTCCTAATCCTTCTCCTGGTATCTTCGTCGATCCCCTCTTCGTCTCCTAAGACCTCTAAAGGCCAGAAAAGTATATCTCTAAACCAGGCGTAGACATCGCCAAAGGCCGATTGTCCTGCTTCTAAGCCAATCATACCTGGAATAACAGACCCGTCAACCTGGCCACAGATCCCCTCAACCAAGGTGGAGCCAAGCTCTTCCTTGGAGGCCATCATCACATCACAGGTAGATGTTCCCATGATCTTCAGGAGTGCGTTTTCCCTCACTCCCCCTCCAACAGCGCCCATATGGGCGTCAAAAGCACCTACAGCAACCGCGATTCCTGCAGGTAAGCCCAGCCGCTCGGCCCATTCTTCGCTCAAGCCGCCAGCCTTTTCATCGGATGTATATGTATCGGTAAACAAGCGATCGCGCAGGCCCGCAAGGAGCGGATCAAGCCTTGTCAAGAACTCTTCTGGAGGCAAGCCGCCCCAGTCTTCATGCCACATGGCTTTATGACCAGCTGCACAGCGACTGCGCTTGAGGATTTTCGGATGGCTGGTTCCTGTCAACACACCTGGAATCCAATCGCAAATCTCCACCCATGAATAGGCGGCTTGGCGCACTCTTTCATCACTACGCAAGATGTGCAGGATTTTCGCCCAAAACCACTCCGACGAGTAAACCCCGCCCTCATACTTCGTATAATCCTCGCCGCCCCAAGTCTTGGCCAGTTCATTGATCTCAGCTGCTTCTCGTACAGCCGTATGATCCTTCCAGAGAACAAACATGGCATTAGGTTCATCCCTAAACTCATCCAAGAGAGCCAATAGTGTTCCGTTTTCGTCAACAGGACCTGGCGTAGAACCTGTAGTATCTACACCGATTCCCACAACATCTTCCCGCACAAATTGGGGAAGTTTTTTCAGAGCTTCCCGAATGCACTCCTCCAAACCCTCCAAGTAATCGAGGGGATGGTGGCGAAACTGATTTTGGGCAGCATCTGAGTACAGGCCTTGGCTCCAGCGTCTATAACTAGCGACGCCACTCGCCACCTCTTCACCTGTATCGGTACGTACTAGCAAGGAGCGCACCGAATCACTACCAAAGTCCACTCCGATCACGTATTTTACGTCACCCATGCCTGACACCTCACTTCGTAAGTTCCTCTTATGACAGTTTCTTCCTCCGAGTGGGATTTCCTTTATTGGGCCCGTTTTGACAGTCTAATTACATTCCAAGACGCTTGAGGCAACATGGCCTTGATGTGACCTGCCTCAACTAGAGCATTGCCATCTGCCTTGGGAACCACGTTATCTGGCTGTAATGCAGTATTAGTGGCCTGCAAATCATCATGAGCTAAAACAAGATGCTCCACAATTGCATACCCCTGGAATCCTCGTAGATCACAGTCAAAGTCGAGGGCGCCTTCTAGATTACGATTCACAGCAAAGACTGTCAGTTCATCTTGTTCATCGTTCAGTACCGCGATGGAGTCTAAGTATGGCACATCTGTAAAGTCCTTGCTGTCATACTTATCGGACTTTACGACGGGCTGAAGTACAACTCCCCGGCCGAAGATGGAGGCATGCATAAAGGGATAGAAGATGGTCTGGCGCCAAGCTGATCCACCGGTCTCGGTCATAATCGGCGCAATCACATTAACCAACTGGGCTAGGCAAGCAATTTTTACCCGATCTGCACGACGCAAGAGACTCATTAACATGCTCCCCACCAAGAGGGCATCCTCCATCGTATAAATATCCTCAAGCTGCGGAGGAGCAATGGACCATGGCTCGATCTGACGATCCGCTTCATTGGAATGAAACCAGACATTCCACTCATCGAAGGACAAATGGATCGATTTCTTACTCCTCTTCTTGGCCTTTACATAGTCACAGATAGCAATGACAGAATCAATAAACTGATCCATATCCATGGAACGGGCCAAGAAGTTCGGCGTATCATGGTCCCTATTGCCGTAATAGGTGTGGAGGGAAATATAGTCCACCTCATCGTAAGTGAGATCAAGCACCGTGGCTTCCCACTCAGCAAAGGTGGGCATACCCCTACCAGAACTTCCACAAACCACAAGCTCTATGTCAGGGTCAATGCCCCTCATGACCTTGGCACTCTCTTGGGCCAAACGGCCGTATTCATAGGCGGTCTTAGCCCCGATTTGCCAGGGACCATCCATCTCATTACCTAGACACCACAGCTTATGGCCATAAGGCTCGGTGAAACCGTGGGAAATCCTAAGATCACTATAGTAC
>CAZAJB010000098.1:0-7435 GCA_964485345.1 uncultured Clostridiaceae bacterium | reverse complement strand
CGCAGCTTGAGGAAGAAATAGCGGTTCTACCTGGTTTAGACTGCGCTGCCTGCGGAGCACCCGACTGCAAGACCTTGGCAGAAGATATAGTGACAGGCGTGGGCAGTCGTAGCGATTGCATCTTTTTGTTAAGAAAACAGATGGGTGACTTAGCCGAAACACTGTCAACGTTGCTGAACGAACTCCCTCCAGTGATGAAGAAAGAAAAAACGGATGCTAAGGGGTAGGTGAAAAAACCGATGAAGCTTAATGAGCTCGTTGAGAAACTCGAACTAGAAGTGATCGTAGGTCCGTTTGAAAAAGAAGTATCCGGTATGTATATTGGGGATCTGCTCAGCAATGTGATGGCTAAAGCCGAAAAAAGCAACGTTTGGATCACTGTTCATGGTCATCAAAATGTTGTGGCGGTGGCCAGCTTAACTGAGGTTGCGGCCGTCGTTGTTGTGGAGGGTTTAGAGATCGAACCAGCCGCAGTGCAAAAAGCAAACGCAGCGGAAGTTGCCATCCTGCGCACAGCCATGACTGGCATTGATCTGATCCGCAAGCTCATCGAATTGGGAGTCTAGTTCAAAACAGGAGATAGGTGCATGAGCCCGAAAGAAAAGCCTAGATGCGATCTACATATTCATAGTTGCTTGTCGCCCTGTGCCGACTTGTTGATGACTCCCGGCAATATTATCCAACAAGCGGTGAAACTGGGCTTAGATTGCATCGCCATCACCGATCACAATAGTGCGGGAAATATTCAAGTTGCCCTCCAATTGGCTAAGGCACATGGAATTAAGCTTATCCCTGCCATGGAAATTGAGACAAGGGAGGAGGTACACCTTCTTTGCTATTTTCCAAGCCTAGGTGCACTGTTAGAATGGGAAGCCATGGTTTATGAAAATCTACGCAACTTCAAGAATGATGAAGCATTATTTGGCCATCAACTACTAACGGATATGAATGATGAGTATATGGCCAAAGAAGACCGGCTCCTGGCAATGGCAACCCAGCTCTCTCTGTCAGAGACCATGGAGAAAGTGACGAAACTCGGAGGTGTGGTTGTACCTGCCCATGTAGACCGATCGGTAAACAGTATTCTTGGGCAATTAGGATTCATCCCGCCCGATGCGGGAATTAGAGTCATTGAAATCTCCCGCAATACGGATCCAGTAGATTTTTTGCGGATTCATCCCCACCTAAACCACTTTAGATATATCCAAAGCTCAGACAGTCACTATCTGACTGAAATAGGTCGTTGTGGCGGTGCAGTGGGCTGCATGATGGACGAGGAGTTATGCAGTTTGATTTTTCGCCCATTTTAGTAAGAAATTTCTGCTAGACTATTGAAAAGTGACTGAAAGATATGTATACTGTTAATCGGTATGTGAAAACACTAACAAGTCCTGCGCTGAAGCAGGTCCATTTTATGGCAAAATGCGTTAAAAAAATCACAATTAAGTCAAAGGATGAATAGAAACAGAAGGGGTGACTAAGTATGGGTTGTGTTTGTGGTCACGGCAAGGAAAGTTATGAACAGTATCTTGAGCCCCTCAGGGGAATCTTGGGCAGTTACAGCACAGAGCGGGATGGTCTAATCCCCATCTTGCAGGCAGCTCAAGAACAGTATGGTTATTTACCCCAAGATATCTTGGCGGAAATTGCTGACAGTCTTGGGCTATCCTTAGCTAAGGTTTATGGGGTAGTGACGTTCTACGCCCAGTTTCATCTGAAGCCGCGGGGCAGGAATGTGATTCGGGTATGTACAGGAACAGCTTGCCATGTGCGGGGTTCAGCAGAAGTACTGAGGGAGATTGAAAAGGAACTGGGCATCACAAGTGGCGGCACTACAGAGGACTTGCAGTTTACCTTAGAAACGGTGGCCTGTATCGGTGCTTGTGGTCTTGCGCCAGTCATGATGATTAATGACGACACCCACGGGAGGCTGAACGCAAATACTGTGGCAGCCATCTTAGCTGGATACAAAAGCGAAGACAAGACAGCCAGCACAGAAACAACACTAAAAATAGCAACCTGAATCTGAAATTAGGAGAGCTTATGCGGGAGTTATCACTGCACATTCTAGATATTGCGCAGAATTCCATTGCGGCCCTAGCTTCTGTAATCGAGATTCGTATTGACGAGAATCCAGTCCAGGATCGATTGACCATTCAGATTACGGATAACGGCAAGGGCATCCCCGAGCAGCAGTTAGCACAGGCCACGGATCCGTTTTTTACATCAAGGACGACGCGCAGAGTCGGTCTGGGCCTTGCACTTCTTGCCAGGGCAGCAGAGGAAGCACAAGGTGGGCTTGGGATTCGTTCCAAAGTCGGCACAGGTACAAAGGTGACTGCTACCTTCTGCCACAGTCATATTGATCGGGCTCCCATAGGGGATCTGGCAGGAACTATGCTGGCAATCATCATGCTCAATCCAACCACTGAAGTGGTTTATCACCACACGTACCTTGAAAAGACTTTTTGCATCGATACCAGACAGATAAAGTACGAGTTAGGCGAGATTGCAATCAACCATCCAGCAGTTGTCAGCTGGCTGGAAGAGGCTTTACGAGAAGGAATAGACGATCTATATGGAGGTGACTGATCTGTGAAATCACTGCAGGAGCTTAGAGAATTACGGGCAGAGCTGGAAAAAGAGATTTCTGCAAGAAATGGCGAGGGAAAGCCTAAGATCATTATCGGAATGGGTACATGTGGAATTGCTGCTGGTGCCCGAGACATCCTTCAGGCCGTTTCCCAAGAAGTAAGAAAGAGAAACCTAGATGTGATTACTACGCAAACCGGATGTATAGGTATGTGTGAACAAGAACCCTTAATTGATATACAGTTACCAGGTCAAGACCGGATCACATACGGAAGAGTAACCGCAAAAGACGTGGAACGAATTGTTGTTGAGCACGTAGTTAACGGTCATGTTGTTGAAGAACTGGCCATAGCACGTCTGGAGGAAGGAGGAATCTAGCTATGAACTCAAAATTATATCGCTCTCATGTATTAGTTTGTACGGGTACGGGCTGCGTTTCCTCCGGCTCAAACAGGATCAAAGAGATCATGGTTGCGAAATTAGAAGAGTTTGGCTTGCAGGATGAAATCAAAGTCGTTGAAACTGGTTGTCACGGCTTTTGTGAACAGGGGCCAATTGTAATTGTCTATCCAGAAGGCGTGTTCTATTGTCGGATTCAGACTGATGATGTTCATGCAATCGTGGAAGAACACCTCCTTAAGGGTAGAATTGTCCAAAGATTGCTGTATACCGAGGGAGGAACACAAGCTAGAATCCCTGCCTATAGCGATATTGACTTCTATAAAAAGCAACACCGCATCGTCCTGGCTAACTGCGGTAGAATCAATCCGGAAAGCATTAAAGAGTATATTGCCGTCAATGGATATGAAGCTTGCGGCCGAGCATTGACAGAAATGACACCGGAAGAGGTCATCGTTGAGGTTAAAGAATCAGGACTACGGGGTCGCGGTGGTGCGGGGTTCCCAACCGGTCTGAAATGGGAATTTACCAGAAGAACCCCTGGCGACCAGAGATACTTGATCTGTAATGCTGACGAAGGGGATCCAGGTGCCTTTATGGATCGAAGCCTGCTTGAAGGCGACCCCCACAGAATTATCGAAGGTATGATTATTGCCGCTTACGCCATAGGTGCCGATGAAGGTTATATTTACGTTCGCGCTGAGTATCCCTTAGCCATCCGCCGCTTAGAGATCGCCATTGAGCAAGCAAGGGAGTACGGCTTAATGGGTGAAGACATTTTTGGCAGCGGCTTTAACTTTAATCTGAAGATAAAGAAAGGTGCCGGCGCCTTTGTCTGCGGTGAAGAAACCGCCTTGATGGCATCGATTGAAGGTCAGCGGGGTATGCCCCGACCAAAGCCACCGTTTCCATCGGTATCGGGACTATGGGGTAAACCAACAAACATTAATAATGTAGAGACTTTCGGAAACATCCCAGACATCATTCGAGGTGGGGCCGAGGCTTATAGAGCGATCGGTACTGAAAAATCAACCGGTACTAAGGTCTTTGCTTTGACCGGGAAAATCAATAACACCGGTCTAGTGGAAGTCCCCATGGGTATGAGTCTAAGGGAGATTATCTATGAAATCGGTGGCGGAATTAGTGATGGTCGCAATCTAAAGGCTGTGCAAATAGGTGGTCCTTCTGGTGGTTGTATTCCAGTTGAACTACTAGACCTGCCCATCGATTATGAATCCTTGCGAGCAGTTGGAGCAATGATGGGTTCTGGCGGCATGGTGGTCATGGATGACAGTACCTGTATGGTCGATGTGGCCCGTTTCTTCCTCGCTTTCACGCAAAGCGAATCCTGTGGGAAATGTACTCCTTGTCGCGAGGGAACCAAGCGGATGTTAGAAATCTTGGATCGCTTATGTTCTGGTGAGGGTAGAGAAGGCGATATAGAGCTGTTAGAGGAGTTAGGTAAGCATATTATCACTACGTCCCTCTGCCAGCTGGGCGGATCTGCTCCTAATCCAGTGCTCAGCACTTTGAAGTATTTCCGTGCAGAATATGAAGCCCATATCAAGGAGAGGCGTTGTCCGGCCAATGTTTGCGACGGCATGGGAGCCCCCTACGTCATTGATGAGGCCTCGTGCATTGGGTGTACTGCTTGCACTAGAGTCTGTCCAACAGGAGCAATTAGCGGTGTGCGTAAACAACCGCATGTGATCGATCCCAGGCTGTGTATGATCTGTGGAGCCTGCGCCGATAAGTGCCCAGTCAACGCCATTGCACAGGAAAGGAGAGTGGGTTGATGAGCAAGATCACCTTGACAATTGATGACCAAGTTGTAGAGGTTGCTACAGGTACCACCATTTTGGAAGCTGCACGGCAAGTTGGAGTTGAGATTCCAACCCTATGTTATCACCCAGATCTATCCTTACATGGCTCCTGCCGTGTATGTGTGGTGGAGGATCTAGATTCTCATAAACTACTTGCTTCCTGCGTGGCTCCAGCTGGGGATGGTATGAAAATCAGCACCCGCAGTGCCCAGGCACGCAAAGCGAGAAGGATGAATGTTGAACTACTCTTGGCGAACCATCCCAATGACTGTCTAGGTTGTGATCGCAGTGGTAGCTGTGAGTTGCAGGATCTCACACATAGTCTGGGTATTAGCCGTGCAGCAGTGGATCGATTCGCTGGCGAAAAGCGGGATCTAGCCCCCGATCTTGGCGGCGTCGCCCTGAAGCGTGATCCCAACAAGTGTATTCTTTGTGGTCGCTGCGTGCGGGTTTGCGAGGAAATACAAGGACTTGGAACCTTAGAATTCTCAGGACGTGGCTTTGACTCCATTGTAACCACAGCCTTTGATTTTCCCCAACATGAAGTCAATTGTGCAAAGTGTGGTCAGTGCGCAGCAGTTTGCCCAGTGGGCGCCATTACTGAGGCTAGTGATATCAAGCAAGTCTGGGCTGCCTTGGAGGATCCGGCGAAGCATGTGGTTGTTCAGACAGCCCCATCGATCCAGGTTAGTATCGGTGAAGAGTTTGGCTTAGAACCAGGCAGCATTGTAACGGGTAAACTCATAGCAGCCTTAAAGAGACTTGGGTTCAATAAAGTGTTTTCCACCGAGTTCAGTGCTGACCTGACGATTTTGGAAGAAGGCAATGAGTTTATCAATCGGATCAAAGGAAACAAAAATCTGCCCCACATTACATCGTGCTGCCCAGGTTGGGTTAAGTATGCGGAGCAGAATTATGGGGACCTGCTACATCATTTATCAACAGCAAAATCTCCCCAGCAGATGTTCTCCACGATGACAAAAACCTACTATGCAGAGCAGACCGAGATCCGCCCCGAAGATATCTTTACTGTATCCATTATGCCGTGCACAGCCAAGAAATACGAGAAAGCCCGGGAAGAACATAGCCATAGTGGCTTTCAAGATACAGACGCAGTACTGACAACCCGTGAACTGGCTCGGATGATCAAAGAAGCCGGGATCGACTTCTTGCACGTAGCCGACGGCGAGTACGATCAGCTGATGGGAGCAGCAACAGGCGCCGCGACGATTTTTGGAACGACCGGTGGTGTAACAGAGGCAGCCCTAAGAACCGTAAAAGAAGTCTTAACCGGGGAACCATTGGAGAAACTGAACTTGGGAATCATGGGTGTCCGGGAAGTCGAAGTGGAAATTGCTGACCGCGCCTATAAGATTGCCGTTGTTAGTGGTTTAGCCAATGCAGCCAAGGTGCTGAATGAGGTTAGATCAGGCCAATCAGAGTACGACTGGATTGAAATCATGGCTTGCCCCCACGGCTGTGTAGGCGGTGGCGGACAGCCCATTCCAGCCAGTTTCGAAACCAAAGAGAAGCGAGCTGCAGGTTTGGCCAGTATAGACGAGACCAATACCATCCGGAAATCCCATGAGAATACGGATGTGCTCAAGCTCTACGAAGAGTATCTGGGTGAGCCCTTAAGTGGTAAATCACATCATCTCTTGCATACGAGCTATCGAGTTCGCTGAACCCGGACCTCAAGTGATTGGAGGTAATCTAGATGATGAAATGCAGAAAAAGAAAACTACCCCAATTTGTCTTGGCAGTACTTTTGGTTCTGGTTGCCACGGGCCTGACTGCGGGTGCTGGGATTGAAACGATTGTTGTTCAGACTCCGCCCACAGTGGGTGCGCTACCCTTGCTTTGGATGCAAGAACAAGGGATTCTATCTGAACAAGTCCAACTGGATATTAGGGTTTCACCTGATCATCAACGGGGACTTGCCTTGATTGCTCAGAAGGACATAGAAATGCTCGTAACCGGGGTGAATGTAGGGGCCAAGGCCTATAACAAGGGGATTGATCTCAGCTTAGTCAACACCAACACTTGGGGAATCGATTATCTATTGACGAATGGTTTTACCGCCGAACGCTGGGCAGATTTAGCAGGGAAGAGCTTAAGTCTGCCCCTAATGGGCGGACCATTGGACTTTTTGGCCCGTTATCTTCTCTTGGAAAACGGGGTCGATCCAGCCCAGGTAGACTTTGTTTATGCTCCGTCGAATCATGGGGCAAGGGCTTTTCAATTAGGCCAAGTCGACGCCATTGTCTTACCCGAGCCCATGGTCACTATTACCTTAAACAGTTATGAGAGAGCTGTTTTATCCCTTGATCTGCAGGAAGAGTGGGCGAAGCTCCATGATGGCGATGATAGGATTTCCTTTGTGGGTTTGTTTGTACGAGGAGATTTTGCCGAGGACAATCGAGAGCTCGTAGAGACCCTAAACAGCTACTACAGGCAGGGAATTGAATGGGTGAAAGCGAATCCCTCAGAGGCAGCGTTCCTTGCGGAGCAGTACTTTGGTCAGCCGGCGGCAGTTGTGGAGACTTCATTTACTAGGATCAACCTAAATCTGTACCCTGATCACGAGGAGCAAGAGCTCATAGCCCGTTACTTTGCTGCTA
>CAZAJB010000097.1:3999-7487 GCA_964485345.1 uncultured Clostridiaceae bacterium | reverse complement strand
GGGATAGCTCAATTGGAAGGTAGCCATGCTCCATGTACCATCAATCAGAATACCTGCACGTCCCTGACCAAAAGCACCTTGTCCACCCATAAAGCTTGGGTCAGCTACCTTGTATTTGTGAACCAAATCATACATAAACTGCCAAGCTGCAATACCATCAGGCGAATCATAGTTAACAGTCATGGACTCAGGATCGATTACGGTTACAGGATCCAAGTACTGCATCATGAGTGTTTTGTAGACAGCCCTGCGGGGAGAGACGTCCAAACCAAGCTGTGTCATGCGGCCATTCTCATCATATTTCGTGAGAATTTTAGCCCATTCAACGACTTCGTCCCAGTCTTTTGGTTGCCGAACCTCCAGGCCCGCTTCTTCAAACAGTTCATTATTAACAAAGAGCAGCATCATTTGGATATCGATAGGAGAAGCATAGTATTGGTCGTCAAACTTAAAGTCTTCGATGGTCCAAGGAACAAAGGTCGCTTCCATCTCTTCATTGGTCATGATGGACTCAGGGATTGGTGCGAGCAAGCCCTGCAGATAAAACTCTCTGGCGTTACCATAAGGTAGCTTAAACACATCAGGACCAGTTCCGGTTTCAAGGGAAATTAGAATGCGTTCCCAGTAATTGGCATAGGGCATCGGATTATACTCTACGGTGACGCCAGGATGGCTTGCCTCATACTCACGGGCCAACTTATCAGTCATCTCTGCAAGACCTTCATTAAAATGCTCCCAGTGTACGATGGTCTGTGCATTTAACGCCGGAACAAATGTCAATGTTACGCCAACGACGAGCAGTACTAACCACGTATAGGTTCCTTTTTTCACACTTCCCACTCCTTTTTAGTCTGATACAGATTGTTTGACCGTGTTACCCGGGCAGAATCCCTCCTCCTTGCTACATTTTTTGTCACTTTTTGGTCTACTACGACTTTTTCATAACTTCTTTGAAAACTCGCAAGAAGCTCTTGCCTAGTATCCATGAGATGTCTTCTTCACTGTAGCCACGTTTTAGGAGTTGCTCCACAAACATGGTGTTTTGTTGGTCGAGGGTTAACCCATTGGGATACTCAGGTGTCACGATGACTTCCTTGATATCAAGGTAGCCTTTCCCCTTTTCCGCCTTCTCAAAGGCACTACGCCACTCTACCTCTGGACTGAGCAACCCTACTCCGACATGCTCAGGACCTATCAACCCAACGACATGATCCAAATGCCGGAAGTAGGCGTCAAAGGTACTCTGACCTTCGCATAACATAAATTGGCAGGCATGGATACCGACTGTTCCACCATTGGCTGCTAGAGCTTTGAGTTGTTGATCTGAGAGATTTCGAGGAATATCCAAAATTGCACGAGCATTGGAATGAGTGGCTAGAACTGGGCTATCCGTTAATTCGAGTACTTGCCAAAAGCCTGGTTCGTTAAGGTGCGACAAACCGATAACCATGCCTAATCTGTTCATTTCTCTGACAACATCGATGCCGAAGCGCGACAACTTACCGCCAGTACATTCGTCAAAGACTCCATCTGCTAAGTCATTGCGTTCGTTGTGCGTAAGTTGCATATAGCGCAAACCAAGGCGATAGAAGTTGCGAAGGTGTGACAGGGACCCCTCCAGTGGAGAAGCGCCCTCAAATTCCATGATGAAGGAGACTACTCCGTTTGGTGCATCCGGGATGTCCGATGGGTCTGTGATAACTCTGGCCAAGTCCGTCATCTTAAGCTCTTCCAGGAAGAGATCCAATACCCGGAGTGAACCCCACATGGGCCGTTCACTTCCAGCTCGTTGATGGTTACCGTCGCCACCTAGCGCGATAATGACTACATCCACGCCAGCATCGACCATCCTGGGGATCATATTTGTTGCCAATGGCAGCTTTTCCCCCAGGCTCAATCTACGAATCATCTCGAAATTGTCCACATGTCCCCTCAGTATCAGGTTGTCTTTTTTGACCCGTTGTACACGACTTTCCACTACTACCCCTCCTGGCATTATTTTGATCTTAGGCTAACTTAGCCGATAGGTTTTATTGCTTCGATTGCCCTTGCTGTTGCTCGCTTTTTGAATGGGCTGTCCGGGTTTACACCAAGTTTGAGTGCAGACTGTAAGGTTAGGCACTGCATAGCCACCACATCGAGGGGTGCACGCCACAAATCCGGAATGTGCACCAGGCCCGTTTCGTCTAAAACAATAACGTGTTCTGCATAAGAGTGCAGGGCGGGGTCATCATGCAAAGTAACAGCAAGTGCCTTGGCCCTAGGTCGCCGCTCAGCAATCTCTGCCATAACCTGCGTTTGGTACTGGCGCACCACTGGGTCTGACGATACCAGGTAGATAACCAAGGTAGAATCATTGATCGCGTTTGAAGTGCCATGCCTTGCACCCAAGAAGGACTCAGCGATGCCCATAATGGCCCCATCGCTAAACTCCTCAAACTTTAACAATGTCTCCAGCGCCGCTCCATAGAGTGAACCATCGCCCATGACGAAAACTCGGTTAAAATGAACCTGGTCAACAAATTGCATAAACTCATGACTGCCCCGGAGTAGTCTTTCTGCAAGGTCGGATAGAGCTGCTATCACGGAAAAATCTTCGCTACCAGCGTACACTTCTGCCACGAGCTGCGCTGCTAGAACGAGGTTGGTGAACGAACTTGTCATGGCCAACCCCTGATCCAAGGTCTCAGGCGGTAATGTCAACGTTATAGCATCATCCAGCGTGCCTTGAAGGTTCCCTAAGTAACTATCTTTGTTGCAGGTAATTGCCAACTGATACGGCCTAGAGGACAATTCCCGGCTGTGCTTGACAGAGCCTAGTGTCTCAGGATTGTTGCCCGAGCGTGCTAGCGACACTAAGAGCATTCTATGATTTGGCGAGATGATGGAAGAAGGTTCTGTTAAAATGCGTGTTGTGGGCCATGCTTCAGACCAATGGCTCACATTTTGCCTCCACAGCGGCTGAGCGCAAAGTGCTGCGTAATACGAGGTCCCTGCCCCTGCCAACACGACCTGTACCTCTTGATCACCATCGAATACTTCGGTCAACGAATTTTCCAACCGAGCCCGATTGTCCATGATCATCGTTAGTGTCTTTAGCCACGTACCTGGTTGCTGCCGGATTTCCTTGGCGGTGTGTAACAGCCCGATACGGGATTTTTCCTCATCGCTAAGTGATACCAACCTAGCAATACCTCGCACAGGAACCGACCCCCTATCCATACTTTTTTTCATCTTTTTTTCGCCATCGAAATATGTTGCTTCTGTATTCTACACGAAAAAGCTATATCCTTCTATTAAATCGATCTTTCTTGCGATGAAACTTTAATCATCCGCAAGTGTAAATCAACGTTTTTTACAGTGCTATTAAGAATCGGGAGCCGCGCACAAAACAAATCGAAACTTATTTCGAGAAGGAAAAGACCATATCGTTGCTGAACTTGTACCCAATTAGAGGAGTGATTCGCATGGCTAAAGGGAAAAGCCAA
>CAZAJB010000097.1:0-3989 GCA_964485345.1 uncultured Clostridiaceae bacterium | reverse complement strand
GCCAAATTACCAATACAGGTCCATCTGCTCCAAACAGTCTGTCCCTTGTTTTGAGAACTATTTTGTCTAGCAAGGGCTTATCAAGGATTAAGTTGTCTAAGAAGACAGGCCTAGCGCCATCGAGTATTACCCCTATTGTAAAAAAACTCCTCGAAGCAGGTCTAGTGGAAGAAACTGGTAAACAAACGTCCACCGGAGGACGTAGAGCAACCTCTCTGAGAATCAACGAACGTGCCGGTTATGTCATAGCAATTGCCTTCGACCGTACAGAGACAACTGTCGCTCTGTCAAATCTTGTGGGGAAAATCGTGGTCCAAAAGAAGTACGCCACGTTCTTTAGTTCACCCCAGATTACACTAGCAGCCCTGGTTCAGACCGTTAAGTCGTTCCTAGCCGAACACCAGGTTACTCTAGAGAAGTTAAAGTTAATCAGCGTTTCCACGCCTGGAATGGTGAATGTGGAAGACGGTACCATCGTTAGTCCTATCTCCCTGAACTGGGAGCACCCCACACCTTTGCGTCAAATCCTAGAAGACAATTTCGGTGTTCCCGTTCTTGTTGAACAAGACGCTCACTTATCTGCTGTGGCTGAATCCCACTTTGGTGCTGGTCGGGGTTACGAAAACGTTATTTACGTCAATATCGGCACAGGTATTGGTGCAGGACTCCTTGTCAATGGACAAGTGTATCGCGGTGCGAAAAATGGCGCCGGAGAGTTCGGTCATACGAGCATAGACGCACACGGCGATCAGTGCTTGTGCGGCAATGTAGGCTGTATTGAGAATATCGCTTCGATACCCGCCATGACTCTCCACTATCAAGGGGCGTTGTTGGAGAAAGAACTCTTGGGGACTCGACTTTCGTCCAACGACTTTGTGCGTGCACTCATTGACGAGGATCCTATTGCATGGGACATTTTCCAAACCTCAATGCAGTATTTTGGCAGGGCGCTTGTGAATTTGGCCAATCTCTTTGACCCCGAAGTCATCATCATTGGCGGACCACTCCATGTGCTTGGCAAAAAGGCTTTCGAACCGTTAGCAAATATACTCACCGAATCCTGCAAGTTGACGAGAATCGATGGCAGCAGGCTTCTCGTAAGCGAGTTGGGAGATCAGGTGGAAACCTTAGGTGCCATCGTGCTTGCCCTAGACAGGCTTTTTTCGTTCGAGATTCCTGGCCTCCTGTAAATGGACTAACCAACCAGGTTCTTGATTTGATCCTGAAGTACCCGTTGGTTGGCCATATGGCAGGCTCCGATTACTCCTGTATGCGATCGAAATGTAGCCGGTATGATCCTTAGACTCTTATCCACTACACCCGACAACCATGTTTTTAGCTGTAAATCAAGTTGGTTGAAGAAAATATCTCCAGCCTCTGAGATGCCGCCTCCAATTGCGATTACATCTGGATCATACAGCGCCGCGAGATTGTTAAGTCCGATGGCTAGATATTTGGCAGTATCCTGAACAACCTGCATCGCCTGGGCATCTCCTTCCCTAGCGAGTGAGAATACCTGCTCGGCCCGGATAAAAGGGGCGTTCTGTTTATTCCTGACCGCCTCGTTGTAGCTGCGAACGATACCTGGACCCGAGACCAACTCTTCCAAACAACCTCTACTTCCACAGCTACAAGGACGTGCGGTAGGATCTACAGTGATGTGCCCCAACTCTCCCGCAAGAAAATGTGAGCCCGTATAGAGCTTGCCTCCTAGGACCAAACCAACTGCGATCCCGGTTCCAATCGTCGCATAGCAAAAGTTGTCTTGTCCTTTACCGCTTCCTTGACGCCATTCTGCTAAAATGGCTGTGTTTAAGTCATTGTCCACATAGACAGGTATGTTAAAGATGTGTTCCAGTGGCTCTTTTATCTTTACCCGCTCACTCCATCCGAGATTGAAGGGGCTGAACGTGGTTCCTTCCACGGGATTCACCTGACCCGGTAACCCGACCCCAATAGCAGCAACCTGTTTGACCCCTCTATCTCCAACAAGCTGCCGGATGACTGCTGAGATCTGCTCTATGAAACCTTTCGGTGTCGCCTTATTAGTAGGTACCTCGGTGAACGCACACACCGTTCCCATAGCATCCACTAAGATAGCGGCTACTTTGGTGCCGCCAACATCAATACCAATCCACAGTGCGTCTTCAACGCCACCTGATTTGGGTTCATGACTGCGAAAATCAAGTCTTGGGAATTGCTTTGTCCTCATTGTTGATCCATCCCTTACGCTAATTTGGGCAAAATTGGGGAGGCTTCGATTTCTGCGAGCAGAAAACATTATTCGTCTGCCGAAATATGTTTATGTGGTGTTTCAACACTTACAGGGGAAATCCTCCATAGATCTTTTTATTTCTTTGGCAAAAATGCACTTTGTAACAAAGAATCCGTATCCGGTGTTACATCCTTGGCTTTAGAGTGCGTATTTGCAAGATCCTGTCATTTATGCTCGTGGTTGTAGGCAGAGGTGATTGGATGAAGAACACGCGGCCAGACAAGCAGGTGTTGCAGCCTACCACCCTAGGATGCTCCATTGGTCAACCAAAGGTGAACAAGACGATCTTAGGCTTTGGGGCAATCAGATTAGCGACATAAGTGCATTGGCAGGATTGACGAACCTAAAGTGGCTTGGCCTTAGATACAACATAATCAGAGACATAAGCGTATTGGAAGGATTGACCAGTTTAAAATCACTTGATTTAGAGCACAACGATCTCGATCTGTCCCCTGGATCCGACAGTATGAAAACGATCCAGATGCTCATCGACCGTGGGGTAGATGTGGGATACCTTCCCTAGAGTTACATGATCAAAAGTAGTAAAGTGGGTACGCATTGACACGCAACTCTGGGGTTACCGGGTGCCGGCCATTGCCGACTTTACCGATGCTAGACACAAAGCCTTTGGCTAGGACGGACTGCGAGATAGTTACTCCAAAGCAGATGCAGAAAACTTTCAAGGACACCAAAGACTAACGAGACTACGCATTTTTCCAGAAGAGCGAAAAGCCTGTAAGGACCTATTAATGGGAACTTACAGGCCTTTTTTGCTTTCCACTGTCAAAGATGAGAGTATGGTTGAGGATCGTTTGGGCGCGCCTAAGCTGCTCCTGGCGAGCAGCTTCAAGTGGATTTTGGGCATGCTCTAGTGCTCACCAATTGCATAGAGACCAAATCCTGTTTGTTTTGTATGAAGCTCAAATTGTATAAAACTTGACAAAATATCTCTTTAGTGTAAAGTATGTTTTAGAACTGTTGACACAAACTTCTATCAACGATACAATAAAGAATTTGCGACAACTGACCCATTCTGAGTATTTGGCTTTTCAACATTGTTCTGGAGTCGTTTTTTGGACCGTTGTAACTTAACAATTCCGGTGGGACGGTTTTCTTTGCGCAGCAAGTCGCGATGGAATTGATGGGCGTTGCCGGAGTTCATGAGGCCAGCTATTTTATTCGGCGAGTTCCCAATTGTATGCAGGGGCTAAATGGGTTCCTCACTATTGATCGCGAAAAAAACTTCTGCTCAATTTGCGCGGTCCATATTTATCAATACTAGATTAACAGCCAATAGGCTGGCACAAGCAGCTTAGTATGAAATTCAGAAAAATGGAAAAGGGGGGAGTATCAGGGACAGATAAACGAGACTCGGAAGGTAATTCCGAAACGTTATATGGATGGGTTACCATGATTCTGTCTGAAAAATTTGAGGAGGTTTAATGATGAAAAGGTTGCCAAAAGTAGGATTATTACTGTTAGTGGGTATTTTGGTTTTCTCGTACGTGTCTACAGTAGTAGCTGCAGAAAAACTGATTAACGTAGGGATCGTAAATTTACCACCCGAAGAATCCGGCTACCGTCAAGCCAATGTGGAAGACATGAACGAGGTCTTCTCAAAGAAAAACGGCTATGACGGAAAACAGACCAACACAGCCGACAACAGCGAGCAGATGGCTGCGGCCAGAGGGTATATTCGAGATGGAGTGGACTA
>CAZAJB010000096.1:0-7566 GCA_964485345.1 uncultured Clostridiaceae bacterium | reverse complement strand
GTTTACCAAAACCAAAGCAAAGAGTCAAGGTGAAAGCAAAACCGTCGGTAGATTCGCCAAGTAATTTTGCCGAAACGGTACAGAAAGTGAGGCCAAAGCGGAAAGTTTCCACTTCGGAGGCTGCTCCGCTACGGGTGAATGCTAAGTTCGATGAGAATCACGTGCGCTGGACGGGTTATTTGACCGTAGACAATAATAGGTATCTTCGTTCCCTGCTGGCCAAGGGGCAGATCCCTTCGATCACACGTTGTGTAAATGAGGCCGTGGAGGATCACCTGAAACGGAAATTTGGATTGTCCCAAGAAAACGCTGATGAATAGTAACAGCTAGGCAGGGTTTAGCCTGCTGTCGAACAAAAAATAGACCTCTTACCTAGTATCAATCGGGTAAGAGGTTTTGCTGTTACGGGGGAATTGCGGTTTGATTTGATTAGTATCAAAACATGCAATCATCATCGTACTCTTCTTCGTAGCGGCCCCTGCCTAGGGATATTCTTTTCTTTTGGCTAGGACTTCGTTGCACGCTCTTGGATTCCCTGATTTGTTCTACTGCACTTGTCGGCAAGATGCTTTCGGGATCAACTGAAGCAAAAAATTGCGAATCGACCCACAGATCATCTATCAGTTCTTTGAGGCACTCTTGCCGCTGGTAGTGTTTCCCAATTCGTTCGATACTCGGGGGATGATAATCGATCCATTTTGATAGTTGCTGAATGTTGTCACCACCCCAAAACAGATAGTTCTTGTAAACCCACAGTTCAAACATGATACTATTTCTCGATCTAAGATATGCCCAGGGGACCACAATCGTGTGCATACCACATGTTGAGCATTCAACCCTCGGTATATCGGCGATCAGTTCTATTCTGCAGTTCATGAGGTTTGTGTGCCGCCAGGTCCGGGCTTTGGTGTCGTACACGCTAGCGTTCTTTCCGCATTTTGGGCAGTCGTAGGGTACACTAGCTCTACCTAGCTCAACCACTATCTTTTTTTGCCGGTGCTGTATGTGCTGCACATTCCACGGATAAGGTATTTGAAGCTCATGTAGTAGTTCCTTCAAGGATGATTACCCCCTCTAACCCATTAATATTATTTAGATTATGTCTTCATTCTATCTTAAAATGACTGTAAATGGCAAGGAAAACCATACAATGACCCATTCTAAGTTTCTAAAAGATATCAGACATGAACAATACATTAGCAGGACCCGTATCGCTAATCGCATACAGGCGTCTGCACAACCCTGCCCTTTTTGGGTAGGCGGAGGCGTAGCGACGGGAGCAGCTAGGTACCCCGATGCGGCGAGCCCTGACTAATACGAGGAGGTATGGTTCTTATGAACAGCCAGCCCAAGAAAAACATTAAGAGAAACATCAAACCCCCAGTGAATGGGGTGAAGGAAGAAAGCGAAGGTGTTTACGATATGGACAGACTTGAAGCAATGTTTAGCGATGTACCGGCGGATGGGGTAGTTCCTGATGGATTGTACGAGGTGGCGATAGAAAAAACAGTTAAGGGTGAGACGCAGGCTGGAAATCCGAAGCTAGCTTGGTGGCTTAGGATAACGGATGGTCCCTATGAAGGTCAGATGCTTTTCAAGAACTCGGTTTTTAGCACAGAAAATTCCGTGGCGTATTTTAAGCGTGACCTGGCCTTTTGTAACTATTATCCTACCAGCCTCGAACAAGCTTTATCAAATCCCTCTGAACTCCAAGGCGTACAGTTGGTGGTCGAAAAGGTTGCGAGAGATGGTTTTACAACTATTTACTTCAAGCAATACCTAGAAATAACGGGTGAAGATAGTGGCAATGATGCAGAACTCCCATTTTAGTAGGACAACTGTTCGGGATGAAGGCACGGCTGGGACCGTGCCTTCCCAGCAGCCTAATATGACAACAACCCAGTTTTTCAGGGAACTGTACGGTGATTGCCCAGAAGACCTTCAATTCTTGCTATGGAGAAAAGATAGAAAACTACCCCTTCTAGTTCCTCTCCACCGGCTAGAGGTCGTACTTTCGACCAATCTCGCTGGCAAAATGGTACCAGATCTTTATTTTGGCGTAGGACTTCAGAGACAGGATCGGGTTTTGGTTGGATCAAGACGCGGTACCGAAAGAGATGTGGCTGCGCTCCCTGGATTGTGGATGGACCTTGATTGCGATCAAGGTCCAGAATCGAAAAATCTACCTACTAGGGAGCGGGCTTTGCAGTTCTTGGACTGGCTGCCATTTGGATCACCTAGTGTTTTGGTGAATAGCGGAGGCGGTTTCCATGCCTATTTCTTATTCCGAGAGCCATTAGTCATCAGCAGTAGTAGTGATCTCGCCTACGCTAAGGCACTGAGCCATGGTTTTCAATCGGCAGTAATCGGCTGGGGCAAGCGTCACGGTTATGCTCTCGACTTGACAGCCGATTTAGCTAGGGTCTTGAGAGTGCCTGGTACCGTCAACCTTAAAACGGACCAGCCGAGGAGCGTTGAAATCGTGCGATGTAGTCCAATTCGATACGACCCAGTAGACTTCTTGCCCTACCTGCCCAAGATTAGTACAAGCTATCGGCCGAATCAAGGCGGGAGCCCAGCCGTAAACCCAGGGAGCGATAATTTCGAAATTGCCTATAGAAATTGCCACTGGCTACAACACTGCTGGACCGATGCAGCCACTTTGAAGGAACCTGAGTGGTGGGGACTGATTACCCTACTCAGCCGATGTGAGGATGGGGAACGCTTGGCTCATGAGATGAGCAAACCCTATCCTGGGTATAGTTGGCAAGAGACAGCGGGCAAATACCATCAAGCACTTAAACTTCCCAATCCTTATGGATGTAAGAAAATCGGGGGTATGACGGCAGGTTCCTATTGTTCTGGTTGTCCGTATCAAGGTAAAATCACAAATCCACTAGATATTGCCTGGGTCCTAGAGGCCAAGGAAATGCAACGAAAATCAAGGAGGAAGACGAATGAACGATTATGATGTTGTGCAAGACCCAAATGAGTTGGCAGACTATTTGCCGAAGGTACCACTGTTTCGCTGGATTCAGGGCCTAGCCGAACCCAATGAAGCACTGATTCTCACAGTATGCAGTAACCTCGTCCAAGTTGGCGATGCAGCTTACGATTTAGGTAGTCGTCTGTTTTCGGGGAACGATCAGATTGTTCGGGCCTTACCCGCTTATCTAGAGAAGGCCAAGGGTAAAGTATCTGTATCCTACCGAGAATACCGGATTCTAGGCTATGACGGAGACATACCAGAGGAATACACGGATCCAGTTCAACACCTGAAGGTATTGAAAAAGAGCGTTGATTTTAAGCAAAGAGGGCTCTACTTGTCTGATAGCGGCCGCCTGATGCTGAATCCTAACATTTTTGCAAAATTTGTCCTAAATAGGATTTCATTAGTTGAGGTTCCAGGGCAGGGCTACTACACCTATTTGTCTTCAGGTAAGTGGGAAGGCTTGGATGAGGATGATCTTGGAAGAATCTGCCGAGATTTTCTGCACCAAGCGGAAGCGAACATCTGGAGGTCGTCTTGGCATCGCGAATACTTATCGGCGATAAGCCTGGAGGTGCCAAAGATTGAGCAGATGGATGCCAATATGGAATACATCAACGTGCAGAATGGGATGCTGCATCTGCACAGTATGGAACTAATACCACATGCACCAGAGTTCTATTCTACTGTGCAGATCAGTACCAAGTATGTCCCCGAGGCAACATGCCCAAAGTTCCTACAATTCCTAGATCAGGTTTTTGAGGGTGATCAGGAGCGTATCAAGGTGATTCAGGAAATTCTAGGTTATTCGATAACCAAGGATATGCGTATGCAGAAGGCCTTCTTGATGGTCGGGAAGGGTGCCAACGGCAAAAGTGTACTGGCCGAGATTATGCGCTTAGTGGCCGGTACTGAGAATGTCAGCAATGTCAGTCTCTCCCGCCTTTCTGAGCGTTTCGGCCTTGATGCCCTGCCCGGTAAGGTTTTAAACATCTCCACTGAAAATGAGCTTGGGGATAAGTACTTGAATACCGAGAGCTTTAAGGCAATCACTGGCAGTGATGTGGTGAACGTGGAGCAGAAATTCAAGACGTCCTTTAGCTGTAGGCTTTACTGTAAGCTAGTGATTCTCCTGAATAAACTGCCCAAAACTACAGACTTTTCGCACGGATACTACCGACGCTTGACGATTATACCTTTCAACCGGATTATTGCCGAGCATGAGCAAAACAAGAATCTAGTCGAGGAGTTAAGTGCTGAGCTCGAAGGGATCCTAACCTTCGCTCTAGAGGGATATCAACGCCTGCTCCGGCAAGACTTCCAGTTAACCAAATCCAAAGCTATAGATGATGCCCTCAAATCATACAAGGATGAGCAGAACCCTGTCTTGATCTTCTTGCGGGAAAATCTGACAAGTAATCCTGATTCGAGAGTGAAACGGTCATTATTGTTCCCGGCATTTGAGCGTTGGTGCCGTCGACATGGTTTTGAGAGAGTAAGCAGGGCGAGATTCTGGGATCTTTTCCGTGCATCTGAGGTGGAATTTGGCAAAGAGTTTGTACAAAAGAAGATTCAGGGCGATTTTTACATTGGTGGTGTAGAGTTAGCGACTTTGGAGGAAGAAGATTTCTTCAGCATTTAGTCTAAGGAACTACCAATCAACTTCAGCATTTGTAATCTTGACCCTTACTAGATTCGCGGGGTATTGGGGGCATCGCAGGTGGTACCGCTGACTCCCGTCATGCCACCCTCAAAGACCATAAGTGATCAATATTTCTCTTTCCTAGGTGGCGTGGGTGGCAGGGGAAATGGAAAAGAAAGCTCCTGGAGAGTAGCCAGTATTTTTCTCGGACATGTTCTGGAAAAGTGACGCCCCCCTCGCCACCTGTCATCTGAACAATTCGCAATTAGCGGCTATATCTACCCCCTGCCCTTATTTGCACCCCAATGATTTACCTTGACTTGAAGGACGAGGAAACCGTTTATGGGGCATTGGGGGCAAGATGGATGAACTAATGATCTCATACACTAAATTTAGGTGGCAAGGGTGCTTAGCAATGACCACCTGAACCACCTAATTGTAAAAACTTTTGATGGGATAAGGCTTTGAACGGTGGTTTAACCCAATTTCTAGAGGGCCACCGTCAAACCACCTTAACCCTGAAAGGAGGTGAGAAACGTGAACGTTGAGTTGAACTCTAACGGGGTTCCTAAGCAGATGCAAGATTACGCGTTTTTGGAGTCATACTTTTTAGGACATGAGCCAGGTGCCTATACCTTGAGGGAACTCTTTGGTCCACTTTGGACGAGCTTTAACCGGCCACAGTATTACGGTCGATGGTTTAAGCCACTAGTGGATTTAGGAATTGTCGATCATATCCATGTTGGCGGTAAACGCTCTAATGGCAGCACGGAATACGTTATCTAGCATTCTTACGTTTATGACAAGCTAAGTCATAATCGCTAACATTAACGTGGAGGCCTACGCAGGTAGGCTTCCATGAACACCAAAAATACGAGAAAGGTAAAGGAGAATATTTATGAACAGAGATAAGCAGATGATGAGTATTGGAGGCCGAGTATGTCCTGGAGAAGGCTTTAGATGAGGGTTTTCAAGCGACCTGGCTACACATTACCTTTACGTTAATCTGGTTTGAGGAGCACTATGGGGTCAACCCGAAAGTCTCTGTCCTTACCCAGGGGGCAATTACTGATTTCTTCACTTGGATGGAACGTGATCTTGGTTACTCGTCCAGAATCCGGTTGTCTATTGCCACCGCTCTCGATGATTTCTTGATATTTTCCTATGAGAAGGGATATCTGGAGTATGATATGATGGGGATTCCATCGAGAAGGACCCATTTCACCGGAATTTTCCATTAGGTACTGCACAAAAAGGGTTGGCTCCCATATTTCATGATGACTGTTAGGTGGTCACAGTGGACTTGTCTATGGGATACATGCCCGTAATTAGTGCGTAACCAGTTCGATTACCCTACTCTCGGGTGGCATAGGTGGCAGGGCTATTAGCTTAGTTATCCCTGAAGTTACCTACCTTTGCCCCCTCTATATGTGTTGGTTTTCCTTATGGTTCTATATCACCGGTTTTTAGGGGGCAGAGGGGGTACAGCTTTTCATGAACTAATTTTCCTGAGAAAGTACAATTGCCATAGGAAAAAAGGTTTTGGAAAAAGCATGCCCCCTAGACCACCCATGTAGAGAACAAGTGGCCATTGGGGTGAGCCCATGCTTCCCCCTATATGTGTCGCTATTACTAGTGGGTATGGGTTAATTGATTGTTTATTTACAGTAGTAATCTTTTTTCACTCCGCTAGCCAGAAGGGGGCAACGTCGCCGCTTGCGACTATGTACACCTGTAGTGATGTGCCTCACAAATATATATTATATTATTGAATATACAGATAGTTTAGAAAGGAATGAATGCCATGCATCAAGAAATGGTAGAATACAAGGCGCATTTGAACAACTTAGAGCGCAGTCAAAGGACGATTGATGGCTACTTAGGAGAGCTACTGTTCTTCCAAAAGTGGGTAGAGGAAAGGATGAATGGTCCAGTTAGCATCGAGGACATTACAGGGAGTGAGATTAACGCATTTTTATTGTATTTGAAGGAAGAACGGGACTATAAACCATCTAGTAGACGGCGTATTGCTGCTACACTCAAAGGATTCTTTAAGTGGGCTTATAAACAGGGATACGTTGCAACTGATTTAGCTGAGACCATACCGTCTATTAAGGTACCTGACATTGAACGGCATTTCTTAAGTCCAGAACAGGTGAGAGAGTGGATTAATGCGGTAGATAATGATCTAGTGAAGATCTCGATGGAGCTCATGTATTATGCAGGACTTAGGATTTCTGAGGCAACAAATATGAAACTCAAAGATGTGAACCTTCAAGAGGATGGAGGGTGGCTAAACATTAGAAATGCCAAAGGTGGCAAGTTCCGAAAGGTTCCAATTGCCCCTGCACTTGGTAACATTTTGTCGGTTTATCTCGAAGAGAGGAAATTTGATTCTGATTACCTTTTGGCCACAGAAAAGACAGGTCGTATTCGACCCGTTACCATTCAAGCAGAAATGCGGGATGCTAGGCGTAAATTGGGCTGGGAGGAACAGATCACACCTCATACTCTGAGACATTCCTTTGCTTCCCAGATATACAAGGAAACGAATGACATATTGGTTGTTAGTCGTCTTCTTGGTCATACCAACCTATCGACTACACAGATTTATGCACATTTACATGATGACCGGATGCTTGATGCCGTAAATGTTCTATAAGATATGAGGTTTATGTAGGTAACGTTGGGGCAGGTGGCTTTGCCGTCTGCCCCCTCATAGGAATATTCACAAGGGAGGGAGAAACTCGTGACTAAACGGGTTAGTAAGGAAGAAAAGATTAAAACAATCCTAGATGGTTTGGATTCTGGCCAGACTAGAGAAGAGCTGGCAGTAACCCTTGGTTATAAAGACTGGCGAGGAATTGATGTTTTAATGCGCCGGGAGGGGTACGTCTATAAGAATGATAGGTATGTTCTACCCGAGGACAAGGTA
>CAZAJB010000095.1:0-7593 GCA_964485345.1 uncultured Clostridiaceae bacterium | reverse complement strand
ACGGCGGAAATCGAGCAAGCAAGAAAGGGTTGTGCCTTGCGGCCAGAACCTTTGGTTTCAACCCAGCGTACGCGGTTCAGATAACCGACACCGTTAACGTGAAGATTGAAGTGGTTGGAAGTTTGAGTGGAAGCGGTTGTCATGATGGTGAACTCCAGAAAAATGGACTGGAGGAACACGCACCCACCCAAAAGCCGAATGGCCTGGACAGGGAAAGCGGGTTCCCTGTCCGGGTAGCAAAGAAGAAGATGTACTCTAGTACTGCCTTAGAGGATCAGTACGTGCGTCTTTCAAGAGTTGAGACGCCGCTGTGGGGTGCCTTATGGCGATTCACGTAGCAAAGTTATCAATGAGTAAAGATAAAGTCAATAGCAAAAGCTATACGCGTTAACTCAGGCGTGATCCGACAAGCATTAACTCAAATATAATAGTTACTCCGTGATCTGACAGCGACCTCTCCCTTGCCCCGACTAAACATCTAAGACAGCGGCCTAGGAAATAGTGGCACCCAAGGCGAGGAGCCTACTTTTGAACAATGTAGTATGGGTAAAGTGTTATTTGGGCAGGTTTCTGGCAGTACCAATAGCAATCCCTGGTTCTTGTACCCAAGCGGATATTTGTAAAGTTTAGTACCAAGCTGCAAACACAAAGCCTTCGCCTTGTGCATCTGATCACTATCCTCCCAGAAGCTATGGCCCTCTGCTGGAAATGCGTAAGAGGACGGCGATAGTATTTCACAAAGATGTAAATCCCACCTTACTCCGAACTTATCCAAGGTGTTCCTGACCTTCTTCTCTCCATCCTCTGTACCCACCAAGGCAATGACGAGTACCGGTATGTTGAGGTCTATCAATTGGGGCGACAATCTATCTAACAAATTAGAAAGCCCTTGAGAAAGCGTATTACCACTACCAATTACATCATCAACTAGGATAATTGCTTTGGGCAATGTCTCATCGTCTTTGATTGTTGTAAGCTTTTTTTCGATCGAACCGGGGTCAATGATCCTTGAGACAGATATCATATTTAACTTTGCATAGTTTCGAGCGTACTGAAGTCCGCTTTTTCCAATTCCATCAACGAAAGTAATCAATACATCATTGCGCCGGTCTGTACGACGCGTGATTGTTGACACGCCGATTACTGGCCTCACTATGCGTGCATGAGCATTTTTCAGAAAATCTTCAACTTCAATTGAATTAACAAATCTAACATTCTTTAAAATGGAAAACAGAAGGCGTTGATTCAATATATTTGGCTCTTGATCGAGCCACGCTCTAATTTTCTCTCCATCAATTCTCTGCGCTCGATAGACTGGGCACCGAACAGATAAGTTTTGAATTTCCGTGGCTGTAACATGAGCCTCATCTTCTGCGGCTTTGATTCCCTCTTCTAGTTCATCGCCGAGTGTACTAGTGATTAGCTTGTTTAGCCCATGATCCCTCAACCAATACTCAAAAAGTGGCACGGTAAAATAAAGATCACCATTTCTTTCATACATAATTTCACGACGCTGGAAGTCTGCGAGCAAAGGAGGTATCTCATGCGCTAGCAACCGTGAGGTTATAGCCTTAGCTTTAATATCATCTTCTTTACGCTTATGCTCGCGCAAAGACCTCCCAACTCCTACTAAAAGCCGCAGACGTTTAAGCTCCGCAACCTCTGCTTGATCTCGCTCAAAGCTGAGCCCATCTTTCCATAGATGAGCAAATGCATTAATATCTAATTCTGATAAAAGAGCAGGCAATCCATTCGAAACATCTGAAGCAACAATTTCAGTATCACGCTCTCCAATAGCCCTACTCACAATTTTTGAGCATAACAAATTAGTATAATAAGGATGCCCATAAGTCAAAGTAAATACTTCATTAATAGCCTCATCACTCCAGTTTAAACACCCTTCAACCGGTTTTGTAATTAATTCGAGATATTCAGCCCATTCCGTGCTCCTCGAGAAATAATCAACTGTCTCACGCGAAAACTTATTTAGCTGATCACCCTGAGCACCAATAATAAATGGCCTTCTCTCACCACCAAGCAAAATAAAGGCCAGGTTTTTTCTTGCCGCGAGCCGTCTCAGAGTCGGAAAAAAAGTCTCTGCGGTTGGACCAGATCTATACATCTCAGGGTGAATCTCGTCAAACTCATCTAATATAATTATAAACTTCTTATTAGGATGCTTTTCCTCTAACCTCCTTGAGGTAGCATTCAGATCTGCGAGGGACTCATTAAAATCAGGTGTTGTTACGTCACCGGGAGAAAGATAGTTTATTAAAAAATTATAGATATTCTCGCCTAGAGATTTTAATGTTCCTTGTGGAGTTGTGGAGCAATACTCTCCGTACTCTAAATACAGACTACAAAAATCTGGATAGTCTCTCTTTAAGTAATTTACGACTGCCTTTGCGAGTGATGTCTTTCCTATTCTCTTCTGCCCAGTTACATAGGTTGAAGTCATCGATGGTTTTAGCAACTTGTTTGCAATAGCTTTGACTTTTGCACTTCTTCCTACAAACATATCCCCCTCAGCCACTTCTAGACTATACGGCTCAAGGGATTCAAGCGACATCCAATCAACGGTAGTGTTTTGTCCTTCTATAATTAGGTCGAATATTTCGCTACGTTGAGTGCCAAATAACTCTCGCCAACTAATCTCAACTGTCATTTTTACAGTTACAGATGGCTCTAAGATATAAGTCCTTAAACACACTGCGAATTCACCGGGCGAGATATCTCCGCAACGTAATCGATCATTATCGATAATGATACTGGAATCGCTACCACAGTCTATTTCCACAACAACATCAACAGCCGTACTGGGCCCCTTATTAATTAAGGGTAAAACTATATTTATATAGCGATCAACTTGATGTAATGGATAACGTTTTTGAGCAGCTTTCGGAGGGTCAAGCAACGGTGCAACAACAGATGAGAGGCGTTCGGATGAAGTGGATTTTACGGAGTGTATGGCCTCTTTGACAGCCTCAAAAAATGGGCGTACAAAACTTTCGGTAAAAAATGATGGGGTAGTCGATATCAACAAAACACCCTCTTGCAAAACCTGTTCCAGCTCGTCCAAGCTAGGCTTATACTCTGCTCCGCTACTATTAACCAGAACATCCAGTCCGTCCACTAGGGCTTCAAGCTTCGTTCTTATGGGAATATAATTAAATGGCTGCAAATAATCTTGAAATAGCTTATGACGAAGGCAGCCTACAATGGAAGACTTATAGGTCGCAATTTCATTTAAAGTGCCCGATATATGAGATAGTGGCGAATAGTGATTACAAATTGTCCCATGCAGTGTTTTTATAATTTTTATTTTTTCAAAACTTTGCTGTTTTTCTACACGCGCCCATTTCATTAGGTCTGAGGCATGAGATTCTAATATGGATAGGATCTTTCGATTTATGGGGCTATACTCATCATCCACAGGAAGCAAGCCATCGACTGCCATACAACGAATTAGTAAAATAGCTACCACCCTATGACCTGAAGTGGCCGATTCTACTTTACCTAAAACTCTTTCAAGATTAGCACCCGTATACATGCCGCTGAGGTGGCAAATCTGAGCAATGACTTTGACTAACGTGTCTCTTGCATCTGCATACACAGCCGCTGAATGGACTCCTTCTCCAACTTGGAAAATTTCCTGTTCGAATTTGAAAATATCAAACTCACAGACTCCACCATTCGCCACGGCGTCACTCTCTGGAGAGACTTTAATATCCACATCTTCCTCACATAGATTAGTCCACAACCCAATATAACCGATCAAAAAATCTCAATCTATAGATATCGAGGACCAGGAGACAAACTGGCATCACTCAACAAAAACGATGTTCAAATAACATGGTTCCTTTCTGTGCATCTGGCACCAAGCATCAAATCGATTTTGATCTACAGCCACGTAACCACTCCCATCGTCGTTTGTTAGGACATGAGTGACATCGGCGAGAGGCCTAAGATAGTCACCCTCACGCGCAAACGCTCTTGTCATTATCAGCCTCTCAGCAACCTGACTTGATGAGCAACCGTGGCATTTCATCAGATAGTTATCTAACTCCTTGTCCAGCTTAAGATACCCACCACGCAGCGCCATAATTTGAATCGTAGACATCTCAGCAGGCCCAATACTTTCAGGCTCCCACAATGCCTCCTCTTCTCGATCGAGACTTTTTTCCTTGTACTCTATCGAGTCGTATATCCAACCCAGCTGCCCACCCATCCGCACTGGTTGAGCAATGAGTAAGGGAAATAATTTCTCCACACTTAAATCGTCTCCATAAGGCATACGAGCATTGCGATGACTTGCAATCTTTGCCCATATTACCTCCAAGATAAGGAGGGCTGGGTTATATCGCGTAGAAGACATGACAACCCAAGCATGATCTTCTCTTACAGCAAGGTATGGATGGCCATTCCCTTTGATCAAGCAGTAGTCATTTGAGGTCACCAAGCTGGGAAGAATCGGAACCCCAAGGCCTCCACCATTTAGTTCTTTTCGCTCTTCAATTATGTCAACAAATGCTGTCCGAATGCCCTCTTCTGTCTTGTAGCCTCCATATCCATGCACAATACTTGCAGGTGCATGCTGCTCTTGAACGAGGGTATAGAACAACATCGCATCTTCTTTAGGGATATGGTGTAAACCTCGATACCGCACCGGAGCAATTTTTCCTGTAATTTGTGCGAAGGACCTCCGCGCATGTGATATCTCTGGTTCAAAAGCGCTATTTCTCAGTTTTTCCTCAAAATGCTCTGCAAACTCCCTTCGAATATCTCCGAGATGATCTAAGGCGTCGATAAAGTCAGCTTTGGTTAGCGTTTTCTTGACTTCAAAGATGCAAAGAACTCTATCCATGTCATAAATGAACTGATTGGTAAGTCCATATTTTTTGCCTTCACCCTCAACTAACATGCAGTCAATCTGATGCGGCAGCATCTTTCCACCAACCGCGATGAACCCACTCACCACCCGTAGATCCAAAAACTTTGGTATCACAAAACCCTTATCAATACCTTGCTTTGTAACTTCCTCATAGGCACTCCCTAACGTAGGCATATGAGGCATTTCAAATTCAGCAAGATTTTTTTTCTCTTCTTGAATGAAGTGCTGCAAGAGTTCTGATGCGTTCTTAATCATCGAATTTTTAAGCTATTATTAAGTGATAAATATGGATTTCAGCACTATAGAGTATCAATAAACTTACCTGGACTAGAGTAGCTCGCTAGTACGTAGGCAAAATAGCAATAATCTCAATTTCCCACCTCGCTGAAGCTCCCCGATTCGCTTTTTTCTTCTTACCATCAAAGTAGCCCTCAATATGGCTGCCCTTGTCCTCAACTGCTAGGAGTACGCTAGGCGTCATTTTTATAGCTAGAGCAGAACAGAACTTGTTCGACGAGGTATGCACAGCCAACAGGAGATGGATTTCTTCTCGACGTTCCGTAATTGATTCAAATGTACTAGTTCTAACAGCGCACATCACTAATAAAAATGGCGGCGTCTAGACAAACATCGACAAGCACGATAAATATGCCATTCAATTGTAAGCAAACCTCACGTTGCTGTGTACTATGCCATTTCCAGCTCATCGTCGACTTCATTGCACAGATATTGCACCGGGTTTACCAAGTTAGTATGTTCTGGAAGAAGCTGAACTGCCCTATCATTCCTGGTCCGCCGGTCGTTCAGCGTCGCCTTTGATCGACACATGGTTTGTACGTGCCATAAGTCGCGGGGTCTAAACCGATAGACGCAACCTAACCCGCAACGGTGCATGTGTACTGCCTCATAGACGGATGGGGCAATTTTGTTACCTTGCATGGGAACAGGTAGGTATCTGGAGCGAGACACGTCGGATCGATCCAGGGAGTCACCGGCTGCCACTTCAGCTCAGCAATATCGAATAGCACAGGTCGATGCGTCTTGTGCTGCATGACGAAAGTTCGTCGGTAGATGCTCTTCACTTGCGAAGTATTACAAACGCGCAAGCTTATTAAAACGAAACCACGTAATTTGCCTTCATTGCCCAGGTTGAAGACCGCGAGATCCTACATTTTTTCAGATAGGTGGGTCTGCGCAATCAGTTCACCCAAATTTCTTTCAGCGTCAAGGGCGATTTTTGGCCAACAAGCCCTTTTAATCTAGGGAAAAGGAGGGTTGCCTCATTGAGATCCTGTTGCTCGGCGCTCCCCTTCGATAAAAGGCATCTCATTTTTGCAAACAAAAAGGATATCAAGGACCCAGATCAGACTTCAGGAAGCCACAGATCAAAGGAGCGGCCACTGTATAGCTTCGAGACGTGTTTTTAACTCTAAGCCGTACTCCATCTCTATTTGAATAGCATAGGCTGCAAGTCCGAGCAAATGATTTCTCAAGCCAGCTATCGATGAAAAGCCTCGTCTTTCAGCGTGACGCAGGGGGCCAACTTCTGCGTGTTCAAGATAGTAGAGGTGCATCCTCATCTTGGCCTTAAATTTTCTCGTCAAACGTGGAGTTTTGCCATCAACGAGAAGTCCCAGGACCACCTTACGCGCACGAGGAGGAATAATCTGAGTTTTCGCGAGATTAGCTTTTAACCCAAACTGTCCTAATGCATGATAAATGTCTTTGATGAACCTCTCTGCGGCTTCTCGATTGAAATCAGTAGCGTGGCTTGAGAAAGTAAAGTCATCAGCGTATCTCGTGTAGGTCATGTTCACGGATGACGCCAGCTTAGACAACTTCTCGTCCAAATCTACCATTACCAGATTGGAGAGCATAGGACTAGTCGAAGCTCCTTGAGGAAGGTGTCCGAGCGCACGAGTTGAATAGCTGTTTATGATGTGGGCATCTAATGGAGCATGCCTGCGCCAGCGCGCCGGTGGCCTATATCGTCCGGGTGGACCGAGGCGTGTACAGATCCGAGCCAACTCAAGAGAAACCAAGGGTTGATATCCAAGCTTTCGAAAGACTTGGTACACAGCGATTTCAGTTATTGACTCAAAAAATCGCTGCACATCTACCTTAATAAGCCATTTGCATTCGCAATGTGGTTCAACTGCTTCAAACAATTTGGATTTAGGTGCGAACGCTGTGCTCGCTGAATGAGGTCGTCCTAAAGCAAGCACCTTGCTCGCAATCCAGCGCTGTGTAAGACCAAGGTCATGCTGAGGAACGCAAATAAACCGAAATTGCTTCGTTCCGTCTTTCTTTGGGCGTTTGCGTATCGAAAATGTTTTATATGGACTCTCGCCCGCCCCTTCTCGGGTAACCCACGCGCGGATGAGTTGATAAGGAACGCCGGTAAGGTGAGACAGGTGCCTTAAACTCAAAATCGGTGGCAGTGACGGATTTACAGTTACTACGGCTTCGCTGGCTGCAATAGCAGCGGCCAGAACTTCAGGTGAGACACCGCGCCGCTGCGCTTCTCGGCGATAGGGTTGAGGCTTCCAATCATTCATCTACTTTGACACCCGTAGGGTGAGGTCTCCCTCCACGCACCGAAGCCCTCGCCACGTGTGCGTGGAGGGAGCCCTCGACCGTGAGCGGGAGCTAAATCATAGAGCATCAGTAGTCTGTGCCCGGTTAACACACCGAAGTGCGCT
>CAZAJB010000094.1:0-7599 GCA_964485345.1 uncultured Clostridiaceae bacterium | reverse complement strand
CATTAAGAATAACGTTCTTCCTTTCGGTTAATCTAAAGTAGACTGGAGGAGAAAACATGTCGAACGTTATGCAACAAGATCGTCTATTCGAAAAGTACAGTATTCGTACAGACCTCGCTCTAGAATCACACCAAGTTGTCATTGAACACGAGGGACCTCCTGAGTTGCCTGGTGTCAAAGTCCATACCGAGCAGGAAGAGGGAATTACTCTCACCCGTATTACCGTGGAAAACGATCTGGGTGCCCAAATGATGGGTAAGGCTCCCGGTAACTATTCGACCTTTGAAGCACTGGGCCTGCGAGTGCACAATCGAGATCTGCAAGAACGCATCGCCGAACTCTTGGCGAAGGAAGTTGAGTGGTTTCTTGCTGAGGCAGAACTCGGAGCCGAAGACGCCGTCTTGGTAGTGGGTCTCGGCAATTGGAACGCCACCCCCGATGCACTTGGACCAAGAGCTGTGGAGAACCTCATGGTAACCCGGCATCTGCTAGAAATGTCGCCTCCCGAACTCAGGCAGGGGCTGCGACCCATATCTGCCATCTCTCCCGGAGTCTTAGGTCTTACTGGTATCGAGACGGGAGAAATCATTATGGGCGTAGTGGATCGAATTGGCGCGAAGGCGGTGATCTGTGTCGACGCTTTGGCCAGTCGAAGTGTGGATCGTCTCTGTAGCACGATTCAGATCTCTGATACCGGCATTCATCCAGGGGCTGGGGTAGGCAATCGTCGTCTAGCCATCAATAAAGACACCCTTGGAATTCCGGTGATTGCCATTGGCGTACCTACTGTAGTACATGCGGTGACCATTGTCTCCGATGCCATGGACCTGATTGAAAAGGGAAGCATTCAAGACCCAGAAGGCGAACAACCGCCTCCACGCGTCCAATTTAGTGTTGATCCAGGAGCCCTCATGGGGAATGAAAATCAAGCGTATGGCAGGAACACAGGTACCGCTGCCTTGGATAAGCGACAGATTATGAGTAAAGTCCTAGAACCCTATTTCGGTAGCATGATTGTTACCCCAAAGGAAATAGATCAACTCATTGATGAGGTATCTGATGTTATCGCAGGTGCCTTGAACACATCGTTTCACGAAGGTGTCAGTTATGATGAAGTGTTTAAGTACTTGAGCTAGTTCTTCCTTTGCAGTGGTTGGAGTATGAGAATATGTCCACCGATGGATTCAACAATCTCACCATCGACTAGAATCTGCACCCTTTCAATGTCTGGGAACTCGGTGAGGGTGTTGACGATCGCCTGCACGAGATAGGCTTCCATGAGCGAGCCGCCAGGAAAATCACGGGCGATTTCTGGACTAAAATTGATGGTTGCCAGTGAGTTGTCAACAGTCAGGCCTAGGAGGCTGGCGCTTGCTGGCACCGACGCAAACAAGTCTTCATGGGGCAGGGGACCGTTAAGTAGCGCCTGCACCGCAGAGGTGGGGCTCAGGGTCCCCTCAACTTGCCTTGTCACAGGCACGAGGCGAAAATCGATGGGAGATGACTCGATCAAATAGATGATCGCTTGATTCTCCTCGATTGTTCCCCGGTTGTAGTATGAAAAGACAGCATAGGCACCAAAGACTAGAGCGATTACCACTAGGTTAACGAGCAGTTTCCGAAACTTGCCCATACGATCAGTCCCTTCTGACGAAAACGCCTGCTATCAGTCTATCATATTTTCTCTTGCGCACCAATATATTTGCCAAGAGAAGAGGTGGTGACATGCGTTTTCGGCTCCGGAGGGCTTATTCACGGATTCGACGTCGTACTAGGAATCTAGGTCATGGTTTTCAAGTGATCCCTCTGATGGTTTTAGCCCTTCTGCTCTTGTCCCTCTCTCTGAGCGGATATCACCTGCTATTTAACGAGAGTGGTCTGGACCATTCCTTAGCGAGGCTTCTCCTTGATCAGGGAATGCCCACTACAGGGCAAAGCCTGCAGGGTGACAATGATAGTGGGATTGATTTAGCATCCTTTCTCCACTGGCTGACCAGCTTTGATCTACGGGATCCTTTGAGCCTGATCGTTGCCACCCTTCCTGTTGCTCCCCACGGAATGGTTGATCTGCGGATGTGGGAAGAGCGGCCATTTTTCTTCATTCAGGAATTATCCTTCGCACCTGATCCTGTTCGGCCACCAGCCAAGCCGGAGGCTCCTTTGGATTCTCGGGAAATGCGGCCCGCGAGACCACGGGTCTTGATCTATCACACCCATTCATCAGAGAATTATCTCGGACGAGCCCTGTCTTCTACCCAATCAGTTCAGGCCCACTATCAGTTTCGCAATATGGCAGACCCCACAATTACCGGTGTGATGGCAGTGGGGCGGCATCTGTCGAATGCTTTGACGAGTCTAGGAGTTCAGTCACTTCATGAGAGTCGTATTCACACACTGCCAACCATCAACAGCGCCTACATGAACTCGGAAAAGACCGTGCGAGAACTCCTTGCTAAGCAAGGCAATTTCGATATGGTCATTGATCTACACAGGGACGCAGGGGTACCCAATCCTAGCGTGGTCATTAACGGGCGTGAGGTGGCCCGTATTGTGCTCGTGGTAGGGACCGCGCAAAACATACCACTAAACCACCCTGACTACCAAAAAAACCTGGATTTTGCCTATACGATCAAGAGCGTGTGCGATGCTATGTATCCTGGGCTGATGCGCCCTGTGCAAGTGCATAAGGAAGCCCGTTATAACCAGCATCTCCATCCGGCGAGCCTAATTGTGGAACTAGGTTCCGTAGAAACCACTTTAGAGGAAGCGTTGTTAGCAGCAGAACTGTTAGCTAATGTTTTGGTTGAAGTGCTCTAACAGGATTTCGCTCATCGAAGGCGAATCTTTCAAGTTGTTGCCATTGATGAATGCGTTGCATTCATCTAGGAGTTTCACTTCGTGAAACATCCACAAAGAGGAGCGAGAAGGATTGGAGAACGAAAACAGGGATCAGGTAGCCAAGGCTGCCTCCATCGTCATGCTGGCCATTTTGGTCAGTCGAATTCTAGGTTTCATTCGGGAAAGGGCTGTGGCAGAAGTCTTTGGTCGGACCGCTACCACAGATGTTTTTTTTGCTGCCTTTGCTTTACCGGACTTGATGTACCAGCTCTTAGTTGGTGGAGCGCTCAGTTCCGCTTTTATTCCCGTGTTCACTCAGTACCTGGCAAAGGATGACGAGAAGGAAGCTTGGTATGTTGCCAGCGTTTTTCTGAATACTACATTTTTAGTGCTCTTGTTACTTATGATTATCGGCGTGGTCTTCACCCCCAGTCTTGCTCCCTTAGTAGGCATGGGGTTTTCTGGGGAGCAAAGAGATCTCTTAGTATTACTGATGCGCGTGACCTTTCCAGCGGTGTTTTTCACAGCGTTGGCAGGCCTGTGCATGGGGGTTTTGCATTCGTATCAGACGTTTTTTTTACCAGCCCTAGGGCCCATCGTTTATAACCTCGGGCAGATATTAGGTGCCTATATCTTAGGACCGATCATTGGTATTATGGGCATGGCTGTGGGAACGGTTTTTGGGGCTTTGGGCAATTTCTCCATTCAGTTTCCCGCCGTAGTACGCAAAGCCAAAACACATTATCGACCGGTTTTGGATTTTAAGCATCCCGGAATCCGGCGCATGGTGATGCTGATGCTACCAGCCGTTTTGGGACTATCCATTTCTCAACTGAATGTCATTGTCAGTCAAAATCTGGCTTCTACCCTAGAGACGGGGTCCATTGTGGCACTGCGCCTAGCGAATCGTTTGATCAACTTCCCTCTGGGGATCTTCGCCATGGGGATTTCTACGGCTGTCTTCCCGACCTTAGCCCGGCTTACGGCCCGGGGAGAGACGGGCGAATTTAGCCGAACCCTTTCCTTCGGTCTGCGCATTGTCTTTTTTGTCACGATACCTTCAGCCGCTGGTATGGCCTTCCTGAGGGTTCCCATTGTTCGTTTGCTCTTTGAAAGCGGGGAGTTTTTTGCAGCCGACACGCTTGCTACCGCGTTTGTCCTGCTCTTCTATGTACCGGGTCTGATTGCCCAGGCCGCGCTGCAGGTCACAACACGAGGCTTTTATTCTTTGCAGGATACGCGGACACCTGTGAAAATCGGATTTGTCACGGTAGTGTTGAACTTCCTCTTGAGTCTAGCCTTTTTGAAGTGGACCGATCTGGGCGCAGGCGGGCTGGCATTCGCTTATTCGCTGAGCTCGATCTTCAACATGATACTGGCTCTTGGGATCCTAGGACGGCGTCTCGGTGGCTTAGTAGACAAGCGACTCTTAAGGACCTTTGCAAAATCCACAATTGCTTCGGTCATGATGGGCGTGAGTGCGTTTTTCACTGCTTCCCTGATGGACAACTACCTATCCATGACCTCCAAGCTTGGGGAGCTGGTCCAAACGTTTGCCGCTATTGGCGTAGGTATCCTCGTTTACTCCGCTCTGAGCTTGATTTTGAAAATGGAAGAAACGCAGTACATCTTGGGTCTGGTAAGACGCAAGCTTAAGGTCGGCGTTTGATCCATTGTTTTGAAATAGCTCCTCTCTATGATATAATGTGTCCAGATTATTTATGAAGGAATTGGTAAACGTATGGTTCAGAAGAACATCCGCAATTTTTGTATCATTGCCCACATTGACCATGGTAAGTCCACCCTAGCTGATCGTATCTTGGAGCACACAGGAACGGTGAGCAAGAGGGACATGTCAGAGCAAGTCTTGGACTCCATGGATCTTGAGCGCGAGCGAGGAATTACGATCAAGTTGAAAGCCGTTCGGCTCACCTATCGGGCCAAGGATGATCAGGACTACGTCCTGAACTTGATTGATACCCCTGGTCATGTAGACTTTTCCTACGAAGTGTCACGGAGCCTTGCCGCCTGTGAGGGCGCACTGTTGGTAATCGATGCCTCCCAAGGTATTGAAGCCCAAACCTTGGCAAACCTGTACCTGGCCTTGGATCACGATCTAGAAATTATTCCCGTGATTAACAAGATCGACCTGCCCAATGCCGATCCGGAGCGTGTTATCCGGGAACTAGAAGACATAATCGGTATTCCTGGAGAAGAGGCGGTTTTGGTCAGCGCCCGTACAGGAGAAGGCATCGAGAACATCTTGGAGACCATTGTAGCACGTGTGCCAGCCCCAAAGGGAGATCCCGAGGCCCCAACGCGCGCCATGATTTTTGATTCCCACTACGATCAGTATCGCGGTGCCGTGGCCTATACCAGAGTTGTGGATGGAACTATCAAGACCGGTGACATCATCCAGATGATGAGTTCTGGGCGGAAGTTTGAGGTATCGGAGCTTGGCGTCTTGCGACCCAACTTGGTCCGCATAGAGTCGCTCGGCCCAGGAGATGTGGGTTGCATCATCGCCAGTATGAAGGATGTGCGAGATACCCGCGTCGGTGATACAGTCACAATCTCTTCACGGCCGGCTACACAACCTTTAGCAGGCTATCGTCCTGCCAAGCCTATGGTCTACTGCGGACTTTACCCGGTGGTGAATGAGGAGTATGTGGATCTCAGAGATGCCCTCGACAAGTTGCAGCTCAACGATGCGGCCCTGACCTATGAGGCAGAATCCTCCGTGGCCCTAGGTTTTGGCTACCGCTGCGGATTTTTGGGTTTGCTGCATCTGGAAATTGTACAAGAACGCCTCGAACGAGAGTTTGACCTGAATTTGATCACGACCGCGCCAAGCGTTGTCTATGAAGTCGTGCTCACCGATGGCAGTATGAAAGAGGTTGATAATCCGGCCACGTTGCCGCCTGTTACCACCATTGATCATATTAGGGAGCCCTTTGTCACGGCTTCCATCATGGTACCCGATGAGTTCGTTGGTGCAGTCATGGATGTCTGTCAAGACCGGCGAGGTATCTTCGTCAATATGCAATACATCACGCCCGAACGTGCCAGGCTCGAGTATGAACTGCCTTTAGCAGAAATACTGATGGATTTCTTTGACCGCTTGAAATCTCGAACAAAGGGTTATGCATCGTTAGACTATGAACTCATGGGTTATCGGGAATCGGATGTGGTCAAACTCGATATCTTGCTTAATGGTAGTCCTGTAGACGCCCTTTCTAGCATTGTTCATCAAGAGAAAGCCGCATCTCGTGGCCGAGGTTTGGCCGAAAAACTGAAAGAGGTCATACCTAGACAACAGTTCGAGGTTCCTATTCAGGCCGCTATTGGCAACAAGGTTATTGCTCGTGAGACTGTCCGAGCTCTCCGTAAAGACGTATTGGCCAAGTGTTATGGCGGAGATATCAGCCGTAAACGGAAGCTGCTGGAGAAGCAAAAAGAGGGTAAGAAGCGCATGAAGAACTTAGGTAATGTAGAAGTCCCTCAGGAAGCTTTTATGGCCATTCTAAAAGTGGACTAAGGTGGGTTGAAGATGGGAATTTATGTGCATATTCCTTTTTGCGCACGGAAGTGTAATTACTGTGATTTTCACTCGGTAGTTGTCAGCGACGAGAAACTTTTTTCTGCCGTCGCTGGCAACTATCTTCTTTCATTACGCCAAGAAGCCCTTTACTATCGTGGGCTGTGGGGTGAAAGGCCCTTGAACACCATCTTTATCGGTGGGGGAACTCCAAGTCTGCTTCCTCCCCAGGAGCTGGCGTCTTTCATTCTCTTTCTGAGGGAGAGGCTGCCCTTTGTGGCAAACCCGGAGATCTCCATAGAGGCGAATCCCCATTCGTTGACCGCGCAAGGTGCAAGAATTCTAGCCCAGGCAGGCGTGAACCGGGTTAGTCTAGGTGTTCAGGCTTTTCAAGACCATCTACTTGAGGCGATCGGCAGGGTCCATCGTACGGGCGAGGTCAAGGAAAGTGTTGCAGCACTAAAGCAGGCCGGGATTACGAACATTAATTTGGACTTAATGTTTGGTCTTCCAGGCCAGAGTAGGGAAGATTGGCTCAGAACTTTAGAACGTGCGCAAGACCTTGAACCCACTCATTTGTCCTGCTACGGTTTGATCCTGGAGGAGGGAACGGCCCTAGCCCGGTGGGTGTCTGAAGGTTTGGTCGCGGTCCCGGGCGATGACGAGCAGGCCGAAATGTATGAGATAGCCCTTGGCGTGCTGAAGGAATCAGGCTATGAGCATTACGAGATCTCCAATTTCTGTCTGCCTGGTTTTCGCTCAGAACACAATCTACTGTACTGGCGCAACGAGCCCTTCATAGGCTTGGGCAGTGGTGCTACCGGTTATGTTGAGGCGATGCGATACCGGAATGCCGCTGATGTCCAAGGATACATGGAGAGTTGGAGTAAGGGGATGCCTTTTTATGAAGAGGTGGATGAAGTTTTGCGCCAGCAAGAAATGGATGAAACAATGATGGTTGGTATGCGTCTCTTACAGGGGGTCGATGAGGCTTGGTTTTATCGCCGCTACGAGGTGAGTTTTTGGGACCTTTACCGTGAGGCCATAGAGGACCTCCTAGCGCGAGGTCTAGTTCAGCATAAAGAGGGATGTCTGCGAGTGACTGAGCAGGGACTACGCTTGGAAAACCAGGTTTCAGTTGCGTTTCTGCGGTAAGCTTTCCACCCCTTGACAAACAGAGGATGAAGTGATATTTTATGGTTAAAAGCTGTTAGCACTCCCGG
>CAZAJB010000093.1:0-7626 GCA_964485345.1 uncultured Clostridiaceae bacterium | reverse complement strand
GGTCCTAGGACCTAAGGATCCTGACCTAGTAGCCAGGCAGATCAAGGAAGCGGTGGGGGCCCATGTGGCCGTAATTGACGCCAATGATCTAGGTGTGAATATCCTGGGGGTATCAGGACCTGAAGTGGATATAAACCTCTTGACGCAACTACTTAAGGATAATCCTCTGGGGCAGTCTGCAGAGCGGACACCGATCGGGATCATACGTCTACAAGAAGAGGCGACTCTGGCCAGCGAGCTATAGCGAACTAGATTCTAGTTGGGGTCTTTGTGGTGAGTCCAGGTCGTGTTCTCCTGGGCCTACCTCTGTGATCACACCGGTTACATGATACTCGTGACCACTGTCGATTCGAATCACGCCTGTTTCAGCAAAGTAGTCTCCAAGTTCAATCCGATCCGTGCCGTCCTGGACGTCAACCCAGGCAAAGACATGATAATCCCCTGGCGGGACCGCGGCCAGCACAAAGTCTCCCCCTTGAGGGTCAAGAATGGATGTTTCCGCCACGACATCCACCAGGTCGCCATGTCTGGTTCCCACGATAATGCGCATCGTACTCACTGCATTAACTGCCCAATAGGCGTTCACGAGGCCATAGCCAGAATAGAAGTCAAACCGACTTTGGCGCAGTGGCATGCTTGTGAGCCGCAAGACCTCTAACACCCTGTTGGCGGGAACTCCATGAGAGAGCATTAGGCCAACGACGCCTGAGACATGGGGCGTTGCCATGGATGTCCCCGTCAGCTTCTCATAAGGAGCAGGACCCGCAGAAGTACTCAAAATGGCATATGAATCTCCTCCAGGGGCCACCACATCGATTTCCGGCCCCCAATTAGAGTATGAGGCGATGCTGGGAGTACCGTACTCGTTATAGTCTACAGCCCCCACGGCGATCACTCCGGGGTAGGCTGCGGGGTACATGACTGGCTCGCTGTCATTGCCTGCCGCGGCCACCATGATGATCTGGGTCGAACTCAATACTCTTTCGATCGCCTCTTGCATGAGAGGATCGCTTGTGTCTGTGCCCAGGGACATGTTGATTACATCCACCGGCGCAGGGTTGCGCGGAAAGTTTGGGTCGTCCAGTAGGCCGGCGGCATAGAGAATTGCCTTGGCCAGAACCCAGACGCTTCCGTTGCCCTCGCTATCCAGAACCTTAAGGGGTAGGATCGTGGCATCCCACATCACGCCCGCAACGCCCACACCATTGTTGGTCAGTGCGCATATGGTGCCGGTTACATGCGTTCCGTGCCCTTCGTCGTCATCAAAGTCGCGGCTGGAGTCAACGAAGTTATACCCGTAGCGACGGTCTAGTCGGGGATTTAGTTCTTCGTGGTCGTCCTGCACCCCGGTGTCTATGACCGCAATCCTAACTTCACTACTTCCCTTCGTCACGCCCCATGCCTGTGGCAGCCGAATGAGGGGATAATGCCATTGATCCGCGAAGAGGGGATCGTTAGGATAGGCGGCGCCCAGTGCTCTCACAGGCCTATTTGGCTCTACGTAATGGATGCCAGAGTGTGACAGCGCCCTCAGCCTGCCGTTTTCTAATGTATCGTCTTCTAGTCTGACCAAGTAAGCATCCAACAGTGTTATACGTTCGATGACCTCGTAGCGGAGCTCGCGAAAGATCTCCATTCTTTCTGCTTCAGACAGACTAGGATCAAGACCTACAATTAGCTCGCTAGGCGCTGGTGCCAACGTGATGGGCGTGCTTTGCCTGTGGGTCGAACTCGTCCCAACTGCGGGCAGCTTACCTTGGCCTGCAATGACCGACGCGGGAAAGTGGTGCGATACCCCTATGGTGCCAGTAACTGTGACGCCTTGAACAAAGACTGCAGTGATTTCACTACTGTCCGTAATGCTAAGGATGGCAGGGTTGTCTCTTCCTGACAGATCGCCTTCCCAATGGCTAAAATGCCAGCCTTTAGCGGCGCTAGCCGTGAGCTTCACCGTGGTTCCGTGGGGATACGTGCTGCTCCGTGCTGAACTCAAAATCTCCTCTTGTACAGTGCCTTCACCTATCTTGCCAATGGTGAGGGCATAGGTTTTCTGCTGTCCAGTAAAGTCGACGCTCGAGGAAGCTTCTGTCACGCTTTGAGGTCCTGAAAATACCCATCCCTCTTTCGCGGCGGTGATTAGGGTGGGACCTCTGAGGACGTCGATTGTAAACTGCCCATTACTTGAGGCGGGTGCCACGCCTCTCACATGACCTTCATAGGCGATGGCTACTTCGCCTATTCCATCTCCATCTTCATCGCGGACTACGCCCGAGACGGTGTAGGATGGCCCAGGATTGGGGCCCACGCATGCGGTAAGGAAAAATACTACGACGAGTAAAGGTAGCCAACACCTTCTAGAACGCAAGAACAGCATAGTAGCACCTCTTTCTTATGATGCCAGGCAGCACAAGGGATTCGTCCTTTCCCCGATTTTCCACATAGGGCGGCGAATCCCTGCTAGGTAAGGACGATGACTCAATTGTCATGGGCAGGAGAAAAGGCCAATGCGTCAAATAGAAGCTTGGGGGAAGTGGGGTTCGTGAGCCCAAGGAATAAACGTATTCACAGCAAAATATGGATAAAGGATGAACTGAGTGGGACACAGCAATATTTGGACGAATAGATACTTCGTAGCATTGATGGCGGTTGTAGCTTGTATCTTGTGGGGAAGTGCTTTTCCTGTCTTGAAAATTTCCTACGCGGAACTGCAGCTGACAGCAACGGACATATCAGCACGTATGCTGCTGGCGGGGTCGCGGTTTTTACTGGCGGGGCTCATGGTCTTTGCCCTGCAAAAGCTGGTGTTACACCAGCCTGTTAGGGTGGAGCGTGCGAGCTTGCTGCCCTTGCTGGTCTTGGGGTTGGTTCAGACCGGCCTACAATACTATTTCTTCTATAACGGAGTCGCTGCTGTCAGCGGGATCAAGAGCGCTATCCTTAACTCGATCGGCAATTTCCTCATCGTGATTTTTGCCCACTTTGTCTACACCGACGATCGCCTCAATTGGGGGAAAATCCTCGGTCTCATGGCTGGTTTTGGTGGTATCGTGCTTGTGAATTGGCAATCGGGTGCCTCCGTGGGCTGGGAATTTACCTTCCGGGGTGAGGGTTTTCTGGTTCTTGCGGGCGTAACAAGTACCATCGGCACGTTCTTGGCCAAAGGTCTAGGTAAGAAGCTGAACCCGGTAACGATTAATGCGTACCAGCTTACCGTGGGCTCCTTTTTACTGATAGCATTTGGTATTCCGTCCTTGCTGCAAGGAGGTTTGAACCCGACTCCCCTCTTTTGGCTGCTGTTTGTCTATTCAGCCTTGTTGTCTGCTGCCGCCTTTTCTATCTGGTATACTTTGCTGAAGCACAACAAAGCAGGTGAGGTCACATTCTACCGATTTGTGATCCCCATTTCTGGTGCCTTGCTGTCGGCCGTCTTATTGCCCGACGAGCAGCTCACGGTGTCCATTGTAGCAGCTCTGTTTCTTGTGGCAGGCGGCATTGGCGTGGTCAATCGCTGGAAGCAGGTGTCTTAGGTGGTGGAGAACTGGAGACGGACCTTCATTACGATCTGGATTGGCCAGGCGGTATCGATCCTCACTAGTTCTGTCTTACAGATGGCGATTGTGTGGTATGTTACCCAAAGAACTGGGTCTGCCGCGCTGCTGTCTCTGGCAACTCTGATCGGATTTCTCCCCCAGGCACTCTTGGGGATGTTTATTGGCGTCTACATCGACCGCTATAATCGCAAGACCGTCATGATCGTGTCGGACGTTCTTATAGCACTAGCCGGCATGGTCCTTGTTATTGTGGGAGCCTTTGGGGAGATTCCTCTCTGGCTTATTTATGTGGTCCTCTTCGTCCGCTCCATCGGATCCGCCTTTCACACGCCGGCACTGCAAGCTGTGACCCCATCCATCGTGCCGAAGGATCAATTGACACAGTACGCCGGTTTCGCCCAAGGATTCAAATCGCTATCGATGGTGATCAGTCCAGCCCTGGCAGCCCTTTTGTTTAGCATCTGGGATCTGAATCTGGTCATCTTCCTCGATGTACTTGGTGCCCTTTTTGCGGGGGGAGTCCTCCTGGCAGTGACATTACCAGGCAAAGTGAATACCAGACCGGGTTATCAAGGACAGATGCTAGAGGAGGTCAAGGAAGGCTTTCGGGTGTTGCGGAGAGAACCTGGTCTCCTAGAGCTTCTGATCATCAGCTCTCTGTATGCCTTTATCTATTTTCCCATTGGCACTCTCTACCCACTGATTACCATGACTTGGTTTCAAGGTGGTGTGGCCGAAAGCGGCTTGGTGGAAGTTGTGTTTGCCGTGGGCATGCTCGCAGGCTCCTTTTTGCTGGGGATCGTCGGCGGAAGGATCAGGCATGTAAAGGCAATTCTCCTTTCCATGGGCATTTACGGGGTCTGCGTCTTGCTGGCGGGTCTCTTGCCCCAAAGCGGCCTGCTCCTTTTCGTTGGAATCTCGTTTGTGATGGGGATTGTAAATCCCTTCTTCCATGGAGTACAAACGGCGATCTATCAAACTCGTATTGATCAAGAGTATCTAGGCAGGGTGCTGTCTCTTACTTCGAGCATCGGACTGATCGCCATGCCACTCGGCTTGATCCTCTCTGGGACCTTCGCCGATGTCCTGGGAGTGAACCGGTGGTTTGCCCTATCTGGGATACTCATTCTGCTTCTGCTTTTTGTCGGTAGTAGAATACTCCCCAAACGGATGGGCAGAGTGAGCTACGACCAGTAGATTCCCAAGTACACTAAGCACTCTTGAACCTAAGAAACCTCAGGTGCAACTTTTTCCAGCGTAGTGGGGTATTAGTATAGGAGGGCAAACGAGGTGCTACTATGGACATTTCTAGGGCGTTGATTCGCAGATGTAAGAAAAATGACAAAGCGGCTCTTAATGAACTTTTGCGGCAGTACGAACAATACCTCTACAAGATTTGCTACTACTACTGCCAAGACAAAGACGAAGCCTTTGATATCTGCCAAGAGGTGTACATAAGGATCTTTCGTCATATGGCGTCCTTGGACGAAGACCGCCCCATAGTGCCCTGGTTGAAGAGGCTTGCGGTGAATACTTGTCTGAACTACAAGCGAGACCACAGGAAAGTCGTGCCGGTTTCGCTCGATGGCAACCCAGCACTCATGCAGGGTGTAACAACAAGTGATAGTGTGGAAGAAATCGCGATGTCCCACAACGATGAAAACGTCTTGTCTTCTGCCCTAGCTTCCTTAGCAGACAACCAACGTATGGCCCTGACGCTACGCTATGTTGAAGACCTCAGCTACGAAGAAATCGCGCACACTATGGAGTTGCCCCTTGGAACTGTCAAGAGTCACATTTTCAGAGGGCGCAACGCACTAAGGGAGATCTTACGCACAAGCGACTTGGTGGAGGGATAGAGATGTGTCAGATGGATAGGGATATTTTGCAGGAATATATCGATGATTGTCTAGAGGACTTCGAAAAGCTGATTTTGCAAGAGCATCTGAAGAACTGCGAGATGTGCCGGCGTGAACTGGCACAGTTGAAGGTTCTCGATTGGGATTTGCGGCATCTGCCCATTGACATACCGCAAGAATTAGGGAGAGTGCGCCAGGCATCGTTGCATGACTTAGAGCCTCCCACAATATCGCACCAGGGAATCAAGGGGATCTTGGCTCTGCAGCGCCAGATATTTGCCCATAGTGCTTCTTTCGTGCACTTCATGCCCTCAACTAAGATGATCCGTAATGCGCAGAGCAAAGTAGCGGCGTATACAGGCCGTGCACTGCAAGAGCGTTTCTCCCGCAGTATCTGGGGCAAATTCGTGAGAATTTAGGTGGGATCCATGGTACGTATATTGCTCATTGGTCTACTGACTCCAGTTTCTTTTGTGTTCTTGCTCCTCTTGCTTCCCGTGACATATGTGATTGATGCAAAGATACGCGACAACCCATCCTTTTCTTTTCAGGGCCGCTTATGGCGCCTTGGTAGTTTGCAGGCGGTATACACAGACAACACATTCAAGCCAAGCTTCTCCATCTTGGGGAGACGAATTGCCGTCAACAGGCAGAAAGGGAAGAGCGGGGAAGCCCGCAAGGAAAAGGGCAAGGGCAAGAAGAAGGCGAAACGTCACAGAGCAGATTGGCGAGGCATCGTGTCGAGCGAGAGGATCAAGGGTACTGTTTGCCTATGTCGAGATCTGGTTCACATGATCAGGCCAAAGCGTCTACGTGTTGAGGGGAAAATTGGCTTCTCAGAACCTCACCTGACCAGTTACATGCTTGCTTGTCTCAGTCAAATCAAGGCTGCAGCGACGGTGGAGTTGGATATTCAACCGGTGTGGGTTGAAGAGTATTGTGATGTGGAGCTTGAAGCGGAAGGAAGGATGGTCCCCCTTCGTCTCTTGTGGCGAGTTGTGGTTTTTGCCTGTTCGAAGCAAAACCGGAACCTGTGGCTGGCCAAATTTGGACTCTTTCGTAGCAGAGCGCAACTTTCTTCCGGCAACTCGGGTAATAGATAGTGAAGAAAGAAAGGAGTGGATTTCGTGGAATTTGATAAGAGTATGAGTGCTTTATTCGACAAGCTTCAGGAGCTGTTTCGCACAGAGACAGTGGTTGGTGACCAGATTGTCGTAGGGAATGTGACCATTATTCCATTGATCAGTGTTTCGTTTGGGGCCGGTAGTGGCGGCGGTGGTGGCAAGGATTCCGGTGGCAACGATGGTCAAGGTCAAGGTGGCGGTGCCGGTGGTAAGATCGCACCAAGTGCGCTCATTATCATCACAGGAGATGAAGTGAGCGTCGTTCCCGTGGGATCCAAAGGCTCGCTAGAGAAAATCGCAGCCATGGTTCCGGAGATTATAGCACAGTTCAAGCCGGAGGAACAAGATTAGTCAGGAGATTGGAACGATCACGAAGGGAGGCCGACGCCTCCTTTTTTCATAGGTTCTCGGACTTGGAGATGCCTGGTTGCAGCGGGGTCTCCTTTGTTATTGATATATGTCGTAAACATTGTATAATAGATGCTGAACGTGGTGCATGTCGCATATTGGGAGGTGCATAATGGCAAGGCCAAGAAAAGGGAGAAGGGTTTGCGCCCTTCCCGATCAGAATCGATTTGGTCCCTTTGGCTCCCGAGGGGACTTGGAACATGGAATTACCATGACTGTTGACGAGTATGAAGCGATTCGCCTCATTGATCTGGAGGGATTCACGCAGGAAGAATGTGCGGACCAGATGGATGTTTCACGCACGACAGTCCAAGGGATATACAGCGGGGCCAGAAAAAAGCTCGCTGATGCACTTGTTAACGGAAAGGTTCTTAGGATCGAGGGCGGCGAGTTCCTACTTTGTGAAGAGCAAGGTCGCGGATGTGGACGTGGATGCCGGAGACAAAGACGTGGAGGAGAAAGAACTTAAGTTTACCATCTTTGACACCGAGGATGGGAGCTGATAGTCTTACCTCGCTTCAAGATGCTGGAGGTAGAGCGTGATCACAAGCAACATCGTAATTCGCAGACCAAGGATGGAAGAACTGAACCGGATTGACGCTTTCTTTGCCATAGTAATCGAGCATACCTTTCTGGTGAACGGTCTCGGTGCTCTGGCTGATACAAAGGCAGAAGAACTAGACT
>CAZAJB010000092.1:0-7631 GCA_964485345.1 uncultured Clostridiaceae bacterium | reverse complement strand
CTAGAAAAGACTGCCCAGAGGCAATGAGCCTTTGTTTCTGAGCCTGTGTTTGTGTCTGTGTCTGTGTTTGTGTTTGTGTTTGTGTCTGGAAATGTAGCAAAGCCACCTTACGGTGGCTTTGCGCTACAGTTCGATATTCGTCAAATTGGCGGCAATTGTGTGAGGTCCAGGCCCCTATGTATTCAGTTCCAGGCCCCCCATATATCGGGTTGGTATCCTACTGTGGCTTGGCGCCCATTTCGTACGATTGGAGTCTTGTACAAGGTGCTGTCTTCTAGTAGTAGCTCGATTTGGTGTTCGGGGCTGGCAGCGGCAAATCGTCTGTAGTACTCTGACTGAGGATCCACTACGTTCTTCAGTCCCACGGCCTGGATCACGCTGGTTAGTTCGCCTTTGCTCAAGTTCTTGACCTTCAAATCTATAGAATGGTACTTGATTCTGCGTTCCTTAAAGTAGCGCTCGGCCTTCTTGGTGTCAAAACACTTCTTGTTGCCAAAGATCTGGATGTTCACTGATATCACCGCCAAACTAAGGAATGAAATCCTCCACGTATTCGTAGTGCGCCTAATTGGGCAACGTTGTTAGTCCTTCCTCCGATCGATAGCCATACATAATCAGATCTTCTAAGAAACTCTTGCCCCTTTCCTCGCGGCAAAATGTAAGAACTTCATAGAGTTTCTTATAAGCACTGCTCTCGGCCTTCGGCTCCGATACAATCAAAACAGGTATGATTTTTCCTGAAAGCTCTGGTTTCTTCCACTCGGCATTCACCAGACCCATTTCTTGTTTCTGTACTAGCATGGCTAAAACGCTTTCCTGCAGCCTGGATCGCAATTGGGGCGAGCTAAAGATCTCGTAGTAGAGACCAATTTGTAACGGGCTACGATAAATCCCTTTGATCTCGGAGCCATGATGCTTGTACTCCACCAGCAAGATATTTCCCCCTTGGTCGACCGCAAGGAAATCCAACTCATTACCTAGGCTCCCTAACTTGCTCCCATAGCGCTTTGGGTTCTTCTTGATGAGCTTGCCTAGAAGCTCCTTGTACTGGTCTTGTAGGGGACCTAATAACATGTTCCGTTCATCTGTATCTTTGTAGCCAACGACAGCTTCTTTATCAACGACAACAAAGCCTGAATCAGAACTTCCACATATACCATACATCCGAGAGAGCTCGTTCTGGTAGTATCCCTCCCGTTTGTTGCCGTAATGGCGATCTTTGCTCCCCTGCTCTTCAAGGTACTGTCTGATCTTTTCAATGGGTTCTAAGCCAAGATCCGATATGGACTTGCGACCGAACAACTCCGGCGAAACAGCTTTATAGCAAGGTGCTGCGTCAACAGTCAGTTCCTGAGATTTCCGAGACGGACGAACCGTTACAAGTCGGGTGAGCCCCCGATAGATGGAAATCCATTGCTTCTGATCATTCCGTCCCACCTGGAAGTCGAGATCTCGGTGGCTCTTAACGTAATCAAACATCCACCGGAGTGGACCTCCTTCCGCGCTCAATTGGCCAAAGTCATCTGTAAGCAATCGATTGTAATACATCACAATTCCCTCCCTAGTCATTATACCCTATAGAGAGAAAGACCCCAGCGGACTGTGAGTCCACTGGGCAAAATCCTTGCCAACTCTGCTAGTCCTTAACTTCACCCTTCGCTAAGACGGCCAAGATCTACCGAGCCAGACTCCACAAGGGGATGATAGCAGAGCACCCTCCGCCCAGCGATTTCTCTCATCTCCGGCCGGGTCTGGCGGCACTCCTCCGTCGCATAAGGACAACGAGGTGCAAACTTGCAGTACGTAATGGCATACTCCTTTTCTTCCATATCTGGCATGACCAACTCTTGATCCCACTTCTGCCCCACCCTAGGAATCGCATTGACTAAGAGCTCTGTATAAGGATGGCCGGGGCTATCCATAATCTCCTTCGCCGATCCATACTCAATCAGGCTACCACGATACAGTGTGGCCATGTAGTCCGAGACATAGTAAGCGGTGGATAAATCATGCGTCACATAGATAAAGGACACATTGTACTCATCCTTTAGCTCTTTAAAGAGATTTACAATGTTCATTTTCATCGAAGCATCAACGGCCGAAACGGGCTCGTCAGCCACGATCAGTTTAGGACGTGTAATCAGGGCTCGGGCAATCGACACGCGCTGCAGTTCTCCACCGGAAAATTGCGTCGGATACTTATCCTTCACAACCGCAAGAGACATGCCGACACTCTTCAGCGTTGCATCAATCAGTTCACTCGCTTCTTTGCGGGTCTTGGCTATGCCCAAACGGAGAGCGGTGTTGTAAAGATAGGTATCAACTTTCTTACGGGCGGAAAACGCTTCATAGGGATTCTGGAAAATGGGCTGTACATCCAGGCGAAAGCGCGTCGGGTCGTAATTCTTCTTGTCACTATAAGAATTGCCGGAAAGCACAATATCCCCCATATCCGGCTGATAAATGCGGAGAAACATTCGGCACAATGTAGATTTTCCACACCCTGATTCTCCTACGATGGACAAAATCACCGGTTTCTCCTGGTCAATATCAAAGGAGACATCGTCCACGGCCACGAGCCTCTTACCCCTTATGAGTCCGCCGATGCGGAATACCTTCGTAACGTTCTTAACTTCCAACAGCTTGTGTGTCATTACTCTTCCCCTTTTCAGCGGAATGGCAGGCGACAAAACGTCCTGGTCGCACTTCTCGGAACTCGGGCACATCATGGCTACAACGACCCGATGGATGGGGGCAACGGGGTGCAAAACGGCATCCCGCAGGTGGGTCTGTCAGTGCGGGTGGCCGTCCGGGGATACCCACCTTCTGGCTCGCATCTCCTACACGAGGCAAGGCGCCAATCAGCATCTTCGTGTATGGATGAATGGGGTCAGCGAAAATGTCATCCGTATTACCTAGTTCAGCAAAACTACCGGAGTACATGATGCCCATGCGCTTCGTCACTTGATAGTGCACTCCCATATCATGGCTCACCACGACCAAGGTGTTCTGTAACTCCTTTTGTAGCCGCATCAGCATCATTAAGATGCCTCGTTGGACGACAACGTCCAGGGCCGTAGTGGGCTCATCCGCCAAAACTACATTTGGCGACATAAACGTGGCCAGGGCAATAATCACTCTCTGCCGCATCCCTCCAGAAAGCTGAAACGGAAAAGCATCCAAGAGATCTGGCGACAGACTCAGTTCCTCCAGATAAGTAACCACTCGCTCTAAAGTCTCTTCCTGTGTCTCGTTCTTGCGAGCTGCTTCGGGGATGGAATCCAAGAACTGACTCTTGAGACGCGTAATGGGATTTAAGACGCTTTGGGCGGCTTGAGGAACATAGGAGACGTTTTCCCACCAGGCTTCACGGATCTGACCCGACTCATAAGAGAAGGACTTGCCATCTTTTTTTCCGCTTAAGACCACCCTCCCTGCATCGATCTGAAGGGGAAAATCTATAATATCATACAAAACCTTCAAGAGTGTGGTCTTGCCGCAACCGGACTCGCCAGCGATCCCAAAGATCTCGTTCTCATGGATCTCAAAGCTCAAGTCGTTTAAGACATGAACATCACCATCAATCGTCTTATATGATGTGGAAAGGTTCTCGACTTTCAGCATCCTTACCTACCTCTTTTCATGGACAAGTAATCATTATATCCAGTGATCAAAAGGAAAAGGCCTATAAACAGGACCACGGTGGCTATAATGGGTGGACCTATCCAGTTCCACTGTTGGGTGAAGATGGCGTTGCGTTCTCTGGCCCACTGAATCATGTTACCTAGTGAAATCAGGTTGGCCGGCGATAAGCCTAACACAGCCAGGCTAGATTCGGACGCAATAGCCGCCAGGGTGGCATTCATAAAGTTCGATAAAGACCAGGTCAGCGCATAGGGCAAGATCTCCGTAGCAATGACTTGCACCGTGCCTTCTCCCGAAAACCAGGCTGTATGAATAAAATCCCGTTCTTTAATGGATAAGGCCATGGCACGAATCTGCCGGCTGGGCCAGGCCCAGGCAAATATGGCCAGCACCAAAGCCATCAGAAGGACGGTGGATGATCCCCGCATCAAAGAGGTCATCAAAATCAGAATCGGCAGGGAAGGAATGACCACAAAGGTATCGGTCACGACCATCAAGACGCGGTCCAGCCAACCCCCACTAAAGCCTGCTAGCAAGCCGATAAAAACCCCGCCTACGGTACCTATAAGTGCCACAATGAAGCCAATCACCAAGGAATTGTGAATCGACTCCATCAAGAGCCAAAACACGTCCTGGCCCATACTTGTTGTACCAAAGGGGTGCTCCCAAGAAGGAGACAACCTTCGGCCATACGTACTATAGCCAAAAGGATTAGCATGTGGAATGTAGTACACCACAAAACCAAGAAACAAAAAAAAGAGCGTAATTACTATGCCGACCTTGAGGCGACCGTTGGCGTTTCTTAAGAACTTTCTCATCTCTCCATCTCCCTTCTAGCTGTAGCGAATTCTAGGATCGATTAGTGGGTAAATCAGATCCACGATCAGGGTTGCAGTGGCAATTGCGACAATGGAAATCGTGATGCAACCCAAGATCATATTGTAATCCGACTGCAGGATCGCCTTTTGAATCAAGGTGCCGACACCCGGATAACCGAAAATGATCTCCGTCATGATCGAACCACTGAAAACACCACCGAGACTCATGGCGAGAGCCGTCACCTGAGTAATGATGGAGTTGCGTAGTACATAGCTCTGGCCAATCTTCCTTTCCGGAAGCCCCCTGTAGCGTGCATACAGCACAAAATCTTCCTCAGCCACCGTGCCAGAAAGAGATTTCATGGAGATGATCCACCAACCTGAGCCTACCAATAAGAGTGAGACCGCTGGTAAGATCGAGGCGCGCACGAGCGTGCGTAGAAAGGTACCGAGACCGCCCATGGTGATGATGGTTGATTGCAGCGGAAACCAATTAAGTATAAAGGCAAAGATAATCTGCAAAACAAGCGCCACAATGAAGTAGGGTACAGGATAAATACAGATGGCAATGGCCTCCATGAGTTTAGACGAAGTCCGATGCTTGCGAAACCCTGCCTGTAAGCCTATGAAGTTCCCAATCAGCCAAGCCATGAGCGTAGTCATTAGCATCAGACCCAGCGTATAGGGTAGATAGGTCTTTATGATATCTCCGACAGGGGTTGGAAAGCTCATGAGGGATGGTCCGAAGTCAAGCCGCAACAAACCATTTTGGAGGAAAGAGCCGTATTGTTTTAGCAAGGAGCCTTCAAGGCCAAATTGGACACGGAGAGAACTGCGGAGGGATTCCATCTCTAGAGGATCCATTTGCCCCGAACGGGATTGGATACGCCCAATCATGTTCTCCACAGGATCAGATGGAAACATGCGGGGTACGAAAAAGATGAACGTCACACCAATCCAAATCGTCAAGGCCCAGGTTAAAATGCGCATAGCTAAGTATTTCGTGAATTTCATGTCACTTCACTCCTTGCACCATCTTCAGTCCATTGGTTCTAAAAAGACACGCGCTGTTGCGATTGTTACAGGCGACAGCACGTGTCTTGGTTCGCCCAAAATTCAGGCCATTGCTATGCTATTTAACAGGAGCAATTTCGGTTGTGATGTACTTAAAGCAGCTCCACCACCACCAGGGACCATTGTAAGGATTGTCAGCACTTGGATAGTTATCCCAGTAGGTGCTGTTGGTGGGTACAAACTTAACGCCAGAGTGGAATCCGAGGAATGGCATATCTGCCGTTGCGACCTTCATGAATTCCATACCTAGCTCGTAAGACTCATCGCTATCAGGGGATACAACAGCCATCTCTTGGATGATCCGGGTTGCTTCCGCATTGTTCCAGCGGGAACCTTGACCAGAACCGCGTTCACCGAGAGGAACGATTAAGCTGGCGTCCCAACCGCTGATCTGGGAATAGAGATCTCTGGTGATTCCGCCTGTTGGCCAGTAGCCACCAACCTCATAGTTACCGGTAGCAGCATTGCTATCCCATGTGGCACTACTTTCACTAGCCAAGTTGCAGTTAAAGCCGAATTTGACCAATTGATCGTAGGCTGCGATCAAACCACGTCCTGCTTGGGCTTCTGTATCTGCCAAGTAGGTCATGTTAATGGAGAAGGGTTTGCCTTGGAAGTACCATCCGTCAGCTCTCTTCTCGAGACCGGCCTTGACAAAGAGCGCCTCAGCTGCCTCAGGAGCAAATTTCCAACAACCAATACCAAACATATCGATCAGAGCATCGTGGTCGGTAGGAATGTCGTATCCCTGGGCCCTCAGTGTTTCAGCCATTCTGTAGGCGTATTGGTTATCGAAAGGCTGGAAGGTTGTTCCATTGCCAAGATCCAATGAGAACTCTTCTAACCATGGCAGCAAGGGAATGTAGTACAGTTCTTGCATTGCGGCTGTAGCAGTAAGAATCGGCAATGCACTAGCACGACCTACGCCGTCAAAGATATTCACAGAAATCTCATCGAAGTTCATAGCCAGCACGAGACCCCAACGGAAGTCAGGATTGTCGTATGGTTCTTTGGCCATTTGGAACGAAATGCCCTTGGAACAGGGATCGTCACTTGTAGCATAAGGAAATTCCTTATACCAGCATGCGATGTTGGGGTTCATGGCAGTCATGACTTCAACCATTTCAGGTGTAACTTCACAAAGAATATCGACCTCGTTATTTACCATGGCCATTTGCCTTGTTGTGTCGTCGCCAACGTACTTGACTAGGACGTAGCGTGCCTGGGGCATCTTGCCTGTAACAACACCGACTGTACTATGTTGCCAGTCTTCCCTGCGTTCATATAAAACCCATCTGCCGAGGGGGTCATAGGAACTAACGGTGTATGGACCAGCTACAACAGGATCACTGTCCTTAAATGTTGTTACATCATCGACCTGAGAATAGACATGTTCAGGAACAATGCGCAAATCGTTACCCCAAATCGTAACACCAAATCTCAGTGAGAGACGGGGGAAAGAGTCGAAAGTCTTGATTCTAACCGTGTAGTCGTCAACCTTCTCTATGGACTCAAACACTGCATTGTAGTACGCACTGGGACCAATTCCCGGGTTATCCATAATCATGTTGAAGGTGAAAACGACGTCATCTGCGTTTAGGTCTTGACCATCCGACCAGCGAATGTCCTGACGGATTCTGACAATATGTTCGGTAAAATCTGCGTTTGACTCGGGGGGCCCTGCGGCTACTTCGCCGAATTGCTCACCCTTGACTGTATCCATTTCCCACATCATTGCGGACATCAGTTGATGAATACCAAAGCCCATTTGCGTTCCTTGCATGTACGAGTTAAACTGTCCTGGAACGTCAGTTGGTGCTTGGGTCTCTACGATGAGTGTTTCTCGGCGGGGTGTGCCCACCTCAGTCATAGCTTGAACACCCACTGTAGCGAAGACTAACGAGACTAGGAGCGAGAGCACAAGAATTGTAGATACCTTCTTCATTCAAATACCTCCTCTTTCATTTTGACTAATACGAGCAAGAAAGGGATTCTTGTTCGCACTAAATCACACAATCACTAGCCTTTCCAGAAACATTCTTACTTTTACGCTACAACTTGTCCCAGAGCAAACATTTACATCATACAACTTCA
>CAZAJB010000091.1:4908-7732 GCA_964485345.1 uncultured Clostridiaceae bacterium | reverse complement strand
AGATTTGATTCTAGATGGTGTTTGATATCTTCGATGGTGGTTTGCTTTTCGACAGCCATTGATTTTCAATCCCTTCTAGTTTGGATGTAATCTATCGCAGCGGGACTCCAGAGCGCAGATTGCTAGTCCCGGGGACAAAAAAAGCGCTTAGTCGCTGGGACGTTAGTCTCAGTGACAATGCGCTTGGCGTACTCCTACGAGGTTAGCTGACGGATTAGGGCATCCAAGTAGCCCTTTTTGCTCATCGATGTGTTACAATAGAACACAAACGCAATACGATGAGCAAAATTCACCCCAAAAAATCGGTTCCCCCGCTGTCTTTGTGCTTGCACAGCAAGCACAACGTTGATATTCGGAGATCTTAGCGTCTTAGCATAACGCGAATCGCATGCCAAGACGATGTATCTATAGTATAGCATAAGACTAAGCATTTCGTCAAGGAAAAGGAGAACGATTATTCGGATTTATTCGGATTCGGATTCCTGGGAGGTCGGGGTTATGAAAAAGCTTATGCTCAGGTACTACCTACTGGCGATCCTGATCGTACTAATGGTAGTCATGAACATCACCAGAATCTTCCTTTACTCTGACGCCTTCTTAGAGGACCAGGTTCAACCCTGCATGCCCGAAGTGAGTCGGTAGCAGCCAGATTGAATGGCGAGATCGGTAGGAACGCGCAGATTGTCCATGACATGGTCTCATTTGTTGAGATGAATGGCGACGAAGAAGACGTGTTGCACTATGCTACAGCCCTTCTGGGCAAGAGTAGCGAACTCGATTCCATCTATTACGGAACCGAAGAAAACACGATGATTAACGCCAGCGGCTGGGTTCTTCCAGAAGGGTTTGATCTGCGCACCCGCCCTTGGTACACTAGGGCGGTAGAAAATGGGGATGTTGTATTAACGGATATTTTCTTGAATGCGTCGCAAGACAAGTGGGTTATAACGATCGCCAGACCTGTCTTCGCGGGGGAAGGTGACATTCTAGGTGTAGTTGGCGCCGATTGGTCCATTGCAGAAGTTGTCAAGATGGTGGAAAGGCTGGAAAACGCTGAGGAACAGTACCTTCTCATCGACGGCGAAAGAAACGTCATTGCCACCTCCTATGCCGTCAGTGCAGGTGTAAAACTGGAGCACATTTCTCAAGATGCCGCCCAGGCATTCTCTCTCCAAGGGAATGAAGGAATCGTTGCAGCAGAGCTCAACGGGGAGCAAGGTTACATGCTATTTGAACACATAGGAAACACCCAGTTGACTTTGGTTGCCTTTGTCTCGAGAGATGTTTATGCAAGTTACGGGGAACACTGGGTATCGAATGTGATTGTCTCCGTTCTTTTCGTTGTTCTCCTTTTCCTAGGCGCCTTGGCTGTGCAAAGGAGGATTGTGCTGAAGCCGCTGTTTGCGTTAGTTCATGATCTGGAGGTAATGCCGGACACCCAGGATTTGTCGCACCGGGTGCCAGCGCAGAAGAGTGATCCTACGTATTTTATTCGAGAGTCTATCAACAAGGTCTTGGGCGCTATGGAAGGCAATGTTCTAGAGTTGAGGGAGAGCCAAAGACGTTTGATCGACAGTGAAGCTAGAAACCGCGCAATGATCAGTGCCTTGCCCGATGTGATCATTCGCTACAATGGAAAAGGCGAGTATCTAGACTACGAAACGAACTACGATAATCATCATTTGTTGATTCATGAGAACCTAGTTGGCAAGAATGTTCGTGAGGTCCTCCCTGAAGATGTGGCCGATTTGATGACGGAATGCATTGGAAAATCACTGAACACGGGGGAACTACAGAGCTTTGAATACCAGCTTACCTTGGCAGATGAAAGTGTGAGGATCTTCGAGGCGAGGATGGCTAAGAGTACCGAAATGGAAGTGATCAGCGTTGTCCGTGATATTACTGCTCAAAGGAAGGAAAAGGAGTATATCATCGAGATCAGCCACAAAGACCATCTAACGGGGCTATACAATCGCAGATACTTTGAGGAGAAGCTTGGGTCGATAGATAATGCAGAATCCTTGCCGCTCGCCATCGCCCTGCTCGATGTCAATGGCTTGAAACTGACGAATGATGCCTTCGGACATTTTGCAGGCGATCAGCTCCTGCAAAGGGTGGCCAAGACACTTGAGCACAGTTCTCCGGACAAGGGTTTTGTCGCTCGAATCGGCGGAGATGAGTTTGCCATCGTATGCCCGAATTGTCAGGAGGATCGCATGCAAAGGGCACTAAACAAGGTGCACGAGACCCTGGCGGCCGAAACGATAAGCAATGTGGTTGTTTCTGTCTCGATTGGTTGGGACATTCGTCAATCCTTAGAGCAGACAATTCGGCAGACCTTTATTACGGCTGAGAACCACATGCTGAATAGAAAGATTGTCGAGAGTCAAAGTATGCGCAATCGGACCGTAAAGATCATCATGCAGACCTTGCAGGGGAAGAATGAACGAGAAAAGGAGCATTCTGTTCAAGTGAGTGAATGGGCAAGGAAAATCGGTACTTCTATGGGGCTGAATGCTAAGTTGCTGGATGAACTGGAAACTGCAGGCTTGCTCCATGATATTGGAAAAATCGCTGTTTGCGATGAACTAGTAGACAAACCGGGTCCGCTCACAGAGCCCGAGTACAACGAGATTAAGCGCCATGCAGAAGGCGGCTATCAGATCTTGAAATCGGTGGACGCCTATTCTACTTTGGCGGAATGCGTCTTATCACATCACGAACGTTTTGACGGGAAGGGATATCCAAGGGGCTTGAAAGGCGATGCGATCCCTCTGATGGCGAGAATTATCGCTGTAGCCGATGCTTTTCAGGCAATGGTTTC
>CAZAJB010000091.1:0-4808 GCA_964485345.1 uncultured Clostridiaceae bacterium | reverse complement strand
TCAAAGGGAAGGTGACCAAGAATGAATATCGTTATTGTAGGCATGGGAAAACTGGGATCCAAACTCGCTGAGACCTTGGCGAGCGAGGACAACAATATAAGGGTAGTAGACACCAGCGAAAACGTCCTTGAGCGCATTGTAAACCGTGTTGATGTCCTGACCATACAAGGAAACGGTGTTCAGCTTGAGCTTCTCGAAGATCTGGACATGAAAGGGACGGATTTGGTGGTGGCCACGACCGGTAGTGACGAGATCAATATCCTGATCTGCCTGGCGGCAAAACGTCTAGGATGTCAGCGGGTTGTAGCTCGAGTGCGAAATCCAGAGTATGCGAACCAGATCGAGTTTTTCAAGGACGAATTCGAAATCGACTTTATTACGAATCCCGAACTAGATACAGCATTGGACATAGCACGCTATGTCCTGCGTGGTTATGCAGCTCATATGGAATCCTTTGCCGGAGGTAAAGTGGGTTTGTTTGACGTGCCCAGCCAATCTTTGCCCCACTTGGTCGGTAAACGCCTAGCCGACATCGACTCCTTTCAAGAGATACTAGTAGTCGCACTCTATCGGGATGGCGAGGTCATCATTCCATCAGGCGCAACCGAACTTAGGGAGCAAGACATCCTGTATTTGATGGGTCGACGGGAGACTGTTACAAACTTTACACGGCGACTTTCTAGTCTAGGTGAGCGCCATATTACCCGCAAAGTTATGATCCTAGGAGGGGGGAGGGCAGGCTTTTACTTGGCTCAGCGACTCTTGGTTAGTGGTTTGGCCGTGAAAATCATTGAACAAGATGAAGAGCGCTGTAACTACCTTGTCAGCAGTTTGAAGGGGGCGGCCCTGGTCCTTTGCGGTGATTGCACAGACCTAGAATTATTGCAGGATGAGAACCTCAGTGAGATGGATGCCCTGGTATCTCTAACTGGTAATGATGAGGAGAATCTTATGCTCGCCCTTCTAGGGAAGCAACAGGGTGTACCTAAGGTGGTTGCCAAGGTGAGTCGTTCCAATTTTGTCCCCCTGATTGAACAACTGGGCATTGATCGTGCCGTGAATCCGGTCTTGATTTCATCCGGGGAGGTGTCTCGCTTTGTGCAGGGTGGTGAAATAGCGTCGTTATCGCTGATGTTTGGTGGTCAGGCAGAGGCTGTGGAAATCGTTGTGCCAGAAGGAGCCCCCATAATTGGCCACAACTTGGTTGAGGCCAAAATCCCCAGTGGTCTCATTATTGGTGCCATTGTTCGACGAGGGCAAGTCCTAATTCCCGCTGGCGACTCTGTCATTGAAAGCGGCGATCGGGCCATTGTCTTTTGTCTACGGAGCGAAATATCGTCACTTAATAGTCTTTTTCATTCGAAACAAAGGGGGCTTCTGCATGAACTTTGGCATGGTGGCAAGGGTTCTAGGAAACGTCCTACTAATTGAGGCAGCTACCCTCACTATACCTTTGGGCATTTCCGTGTATTTTCAGGAGCGAGACGCTGTCTTGGGTTTTTTGTTGGCCATGGGTATTATGGCGTTGTTGGGTCTTTTCCTCGCCAATATCAAAAGGGAGTCCTCGCGCCTAAAGGTTCGAGAAGCGGTCTTAATTGTCACCTTGGGATGGACTCTAGCCTCTTTTTTTGCGGCTCTACCCTTTGTTCTCTCTGGAAGTGTACCAAGCTTGGTTGACGCTTTCTTTGAAGCAGTCTCTAGTCTGACCACCACAGGATCTACTGTTATCAGAGACGTGGAGAGCCTGCCCATGGGGATCTTGTTCTGGCGCTCCTTTGCACATTGGTTAGGTGGTATGGGGATCTTAGTATTAACGTTGGCGATCCTACCTTCCATAGGGGTAGGGGGGGGTCAGATTTTTAGGGCTGAGAGTCCAGGCCCTACGCCTGATAAGTTTACACCCCGCGTCGTTGCCACAACCAAGATTCTCTATACGATCTACCTCTCCTTAACGGTTGTCCAGGTCTTAGTTGTTCGTTCGACCGGATTATCTTGGTTTGAGAGTTTTGTCTGGGCGTTTGGTGCGGTGAGTACAGGTGGATTATCGATTTACAATGATGGCCTTGTTCGGTACAGTTTCAACGGCGTTCTTATTTATGCCATTGCAGTGGGCATGATCCTGTCAGGTGTGAACTTCTCTCTCTATTACGATCTCGGGAAGAGGCGTTTTAGGCAGGTTGTCAGAAATTCAGAGCTTCGCTTATACTTGACGATCCTGCTCACCTCAGTTGTACTCGTTTCGCTCAGCCTTTATGGGAAGGTATACGAAGGCTTGGGTGAGACAATCAAGCATGCGTTGTTTCAGGTGAGTTCCATCATGACTACTACAGGGTATGTAACGACCGACTTTGACGTATGGCCCCCCTTTGCCAGAGGAATCTTGTTTGTACTCATGTTTGTGGGGGGAAGTGCTGGTTCTACGGCTGGAGGTGTGAAAGTGATTCGGGTCTTGGTGGCGGGTAAGGTCATCAAGAGAGAGTTCGCACGAATCTTGCACCCTCAAGCGGCTACTCCCATTACAATCAATGGAAAAGTGACACCGCCCGAGGTGGTGCAGGGCGTAGCTGGTTTTTACCTCCTTTATCTTGCAACCTTCATCCTTGGTTCGCTGCTAATCAGTCTTGAAAATCTTGATCCCTTTAGTGCTATGAGCGCCGTGGCAGCAACGCTAGGCAATATTGGTCCAGGCTTTGGAGCAGTGGGACCAATGCAGACGTATGCCCCATTTAGTCCCTTCAGCAAGATCCTGTTATCCTTTTTCATGCTCCTAGGCCGTTTGGAACTCTTCACTCTGCTGATACTTTTTACGCCGAGTTTTTGGCGTGAGTAGGGTTATATTTTTATGAAATATCTGCCTCCCAGCAATTGTAATTATCTCTCGAAGGGTATAATAGAATAGAATGGACGAGCGATGAAGTTGCGAGGAGAGACAAGATATGAAAAAACCTGTGGTGGCCGTTGTAGTAATTCTCCTTATTGCAGGGATCGTAGGAGGTCTCTATCTTTGGCAGAGTCTGCAGAGAGATCCCCTTGATGCCGCGAGAGCGTTCTTGGAACAAATCGAAACGGAGGATTTCGCCGACCTGGACCTGCGTTTTTCGGCTGAACCCCATCCAACAGGCCCAGAGTTTGGGCAGGCTTTCCGCCAATTCGGTCAAGCCTTCGGTCTTTCTGGCATCACCCTTAACGGCGTGACAACTGTTTCAAAGGACAATAAGGCAGCCGTATATGACGTGACCTTAGTCTATGGCAGTCAGTATTTTGAACCCTTGACAATACAGACACAGCTAAACCTCGTACGAGATACCATCTTTGAGAGCTGGAAGGTTCAGTGGGATAACAACTTGCCGCTACCTGACTATGGTATGCAGGTCGATTATGCCAGGGTACGCCAGGAACCAAAACGGGGCCAGATTCTGGATCGTAATGGGGAGGTTTTGGCAGGCGAAGGAAGCCTAGTATCGATAGGCGTTCAGCCCGATCGCATCACGGATCCAGAGACACTCCTGGAGGCTTTACGCACTGAGCTTGGGCTGCAGCCTGAGTATGTTCGCAGGCAATATGAAGCACCTGGGGTACAGGGTCATTGGTTTGTACCACTCGCCACTCTGTCGGAGGCCGAGTATCGAGAGGTAGATCCTGTCTTGCGGCCGATTTCGGGGATCTTTTTCCGTCGAGTGGATGCACGCTCCTATCCCGAAGGCGAAGACCTCGCTCATATCACTGGTTATCCAGGTGAGGTTACAGCTACAATGATCGATGCGTACCCCGAGAGGGAGTACCTCAGTGGAGAGATCGTGGGACGGGCTGGTCTCGAACTAAGCCAAGATGATCGTTTGCGCGGCCGGCCTGGCTATCGCTTCTACGTGGACGTGGATGGTGCCCGTACTTTGCTTGCGGAGAAGCAGGTTTCTGACGGCGAGGATCTGGTGATCACCCTTGATCGACGGATGCAGCAGTTGGCCTATGAGGTTCTTGGCGAGCGTTCAGGAGCCATCGTTGTTCTAGATGCCCAGACAGGAGCAATTCTAACTTTGGCCTCTACACCGGGCTATGATCCCAATGAGTTTGTGGGAGGAATCAGCACCCAGCGTTGGCAAGAGCTGAGCTCTGATGAACGTCTGCCTATGTTTAACCGGGCTTTACAGGGTTTGTATCCTCCTGGTTCAGTGTTCAAAGTAGTGACTGTAGCAGCTGCCCTCGATCAGGGCTTGTATGAAGCGGGTAGTTCTTTTGTGGACACAGGAGAACTGGTGGTTCAGGGTAATATTGTGCGCAATTTTCAGAGGCAGGTTTTTGGCGAACACAATTTGCACCAGGCCGTCGTTGACTCCATTAACACCACAGTCGCACAGGTGGGGTTAGATCTCGGTGCAGCCGATCTAGAGAAGTATTTCAACAATCTTGGTCTGGGCCAAAGCTATCCATTGGGGCTTCCCATGGTCAGTGGAAAGATTGGCAATCCGAGCCGGAGCAGCGTAGCTTTAGCCTGGTCTGCTATTGGGCAGGATCAGGTGCTCTTGACCCCACTGCACATGGCCCAGATCTTTAGCGTCCTTGCCAACCAGGGCAATGTCCCTTCCATCCATCTTTTGGCTTCTGAAGAGTCAACTGGCCAGGTTGCTCTACAGCCTGAAACCGTGACGCAGATGAACAGCATGTTGCAGGATGTTGTCTTGCAGGGTACAGGTACAGCCTTGAGAAATGTGGGGATCAGCGTCTACGGAAAAACCGGTACGGCCGAAATGGTGGGTGGAGAGATGCATGCTTGGTTTGCAGGGCATACACAATTGCCAAGTGAACAAAGA
>CAZAJB010000090.1:0-7759 GCA_964485345.1 uncultured Clostridiaceae bacterium | reverse complement strand
TTTGCTAATCGACTTTCATATCTCGCCTGCTTTTCTTGGACGAAGTAGGAGTAGTTTCCTGCATACAGCTCCGCTCTGCCATCCACAAGTTCCACAATTCTCTTTACAACCTTATCTAGGAAATAGCGATCGTGAGAAATGATGATGGTAGTTCCGTTATGGGCGGCAAGGAAACCCTCCAGCCACTCGACGGAGCCTAGATCAAGATGGTTTGTGGGCTCGTCGAGGAGCAACACGTCTGGTTCTTCCAAGAGTAACCTACCAAGCATGACTCTGGTCTGTTCTCCACCGCTCAAAAGGGCAAACTCCTTTTGCGACAATTCTTCGTCGATCTTCAAGCCTTGACATATCCTGTTAATCTTGCTTGGGATGGAGTATCCGTCTTTTGCCTCGTAGAGCGCTTGCAGCACACCATAACGCCTTAAGAGCTCATGATCTGGACTGCGCGCCATGGACTCTTCAAGCTCTGTCATTTGATCATGGATTTCTCGAAGAGCCTCAAACGCCGAATAAAGTACATCATAGGTCGTATAGCCTACTGGAAACTCTGCGATTTGATCCAAGAGCCCTATCACTGCCCCTTTGCGGATCATCTTTCTGCCTGCATCAACGCCCTCTATGCCCGCCAGGATCTTGAACAGTGTTGTCTTACCCGCTCCGTTCTTGCCCAAGAGCCCCACTGTCTCACCTTGGTTCACACCAAAGGTGATCTCCTTTAGTACTTGGCTCGCTCCATAATACTTCTCTACACCCTCAAATGCAATCTCTAACACCTTTTCTCCCCCTCTTACCCGGGTCAAAATAAAAACCTGAGCAAGTAGATAACATGCCCAGGTCTTGAGGGAACGATAAAAATCAATAAACAAAACCCGGGCAAGAGACCATACCCGGGAATACTTTTTCAGTATTCAAAATGATGATTCACCTGCTCAGTTCACACTATTTGATTTTGGACAGATCTCTCCCTTGGAAAAACATTTCTTGCGAAATCGAAGAAATGGTATGGGCAAGTCTAGCCAAAATCGTGTCAACTAAGACCGTGTTCATCATTTCACCTCCTGCTAATGACTCGATTTTACCAGAAATGAACAGCAAATGCAATCATATTGAGAAGGGTTGTATCGCCACAAGCAAAAAACCGAATCCTTCACCACGTGGTTTCCGCGATGAATGATTCGGATCTGTAATCAATATGGCGCGCCTAGCAGGACTCGAACCTGCGCTCCCGGCTCCGGAGGCCGATGCTCTATCCGCTGAGCTATAGGCGCGTCTTAGCAACAAGGTAATTATAACAGCTACATGGGGGAAAATCAAGAATGACCTTTGGCTGCCACATGCTCAGACAAGGGCCATGCTCGCAATCAGACGCTAGAGTAAATTTCTTGACACTGAGCAAACTCACAGTATATACTTAGATCAACAATACCCCCCCGGGGTGTAGTGGGGAGTGAAATAGATGAAAAAGGAAAAGTTCAACGTAGTCGGGATGACCTGTTCCGCCTGTTCTACCTCTGTGGAAAAAGCGGTAGGACATATGGATGGGGTCTCCTCCGTGAATGTTAATCTTCTTTCGAACAACATGACAGTAGAATATGACGAGAGTCTCCTAGAACCAGGCGCAATTGTCTCCACCGTTGTTGACGCCGGATACAGCGCCTCTCTTGCTGGCGCAGAGACAGCGACCAAAACCGGCGACGCAAATCATGTGCAAGATGAAATCAATGAAATGAAACAGCGCACCATCGTCTCCATGATCTTTATGGTAGTTCTCATGTACGTTGCCATGGGACACATGGTTGGTTTGCCCATACCTTCCTTTTTGTTGGGCATGGAAAACGCCGTAACTATGGCTTTGACGCAATTTCTCTTGACCTTACCTGTGCTCTATGTAAATCGCAAGTACTACCAGACGGGATTTAAGACCCTGTGGCGACGCAGTCCTAACATGGACTCGTTGATTGCCATTGGCTCTGGAGCAGCAGTCCTCTATGGTGTTTTTGCCCTGTTCAGGATTAGTTGGGGACTCGGCCACGGCGATTTAGACTTGGTCATGCGCTATAGCCGCGATCTCTACTTTGAATCAGCAGCCATGATTTTGGCCCTGATCACCTTAGGCAAGTTCCTTGAGGCACGGTCGAAAGGTCGCACATCTGATGCTATTGCTAAGCTTATCGACCTGGCACCCAAAGTTGCCACAGTAATTCGAGACGATCAAGAAGTAGAGGTTCCGGTGGCGAATCTTGTAGAGGGCGACATTATCGTCGTCAAGCCTGGTCAAAGCATCCCTGTCGACGGGGTCATCGTAGAAGGAAGTTCCGCAGTAGACGAATCTGCCCTCACAGGCGAGAGCATTCCTGTAGCCAAGAGTGTTGGTGATCAGGTTATTTCGGCGACCATCAACAAGGCCGGGGCGTTCCGCTTTCGAGCGACGCGCATTGGCGATGATACTACGCTCGCACAAATCATTCGTTTGGTAGAAGAAGCCAGCTCCTCTAAGGCACCCATTGCCAAGTTAGCCGACAAGATTAGCGGAATCTTCGTACCCGTAGTGATCACCATTTCCATCGCGGCATTCATCGTTTGGTTACTCTTGGGTTATCCATTCGAGTTCGCATTAACGATTGGTGTCGCGGTCTTGGTCATCTCCTGCCCCTGTGCCTTAGGGCTTGCTACACCAGTGGCAATTATGGTAGGAACTGGCCAAGGAGCACTGCACGGTATTCTCATTAAGTCTGCTGCAGCTTTGGAAACTGCCCATAGTGTCAATACCGTAGTTCTAGATAAGACAGGCACTATCACCGAAGGGAAACCCCAGGTGACGGACGTGATCACCGGCTCGCAGTTGAGCGAGGAGGAACTGCTCACGATTGGCGCTTCGCTAGAAAAGCCATCGGAGCACCCCCTCGCTGAAGCCATAGTGCATAAAGGCCTGGAAGACGGAGTTGCATTTGAGCAAGTTCACGACTTTCTGGCTGTACCAGGCAAAGGTGTCCAAGGAACGATTGGAGAGCAGGTCTATCTAGCCGGCAATCTCTCCTTCATGCGGGATCATGGAATCGACCTTGGCGAACTTGAAGCCACGGCCGATGGTTTAGCAGAACAAGGGAAAACGCCTATGTATTTCGCTACCACCACGGCTATGCTCGGCATCATCGCGGTTGCCGACGTTGTCAAGCCTACGAGCAAACAGGCAATTCAGGACCTTACCAAGCTGGGAATAGATGTGGTCATGTTGACCGGCGACAACAAAAGAACGGCAGAAGCCATCCGCCGCGAACTAGGCCTCAAGACTGTCATTGCCGAAGTCTTGCCCGAAGACAAGGAACGTGAAATCCGTACGCTCCAAGAGCAAGGAAGAACGGTTGCCATGGTGGGAGACGGCGTCAATGACGCTCCAGCCTTAGCCAGAGCTGACGTGGGCATCGCCATTGGCGCAGGTACTGACGTAGCCATAGAGTCTGCCGACATTGTCCTGATGAAAAACGACCTCAAGGATGTAACGACCGCCATCAAACTCAGCAAAGCCACATTGCGTAACATTAGGCAGAACCTCTTCTGGGCCTTTTTCTACAATGCCCTGGGGATTCCCCTAGCTGCAGGTCTCCTTTATCCCTTCTTTGGCTGGAGGCTTAACCCTATGTATGCCGCAGCGGCCATGAGTCTAAGCTCGATCTTTGTTGTCTCCAATGCTTTGCGCCTCAGGCGTTTCAATCCAAACAAATAGACGGGAGTGTTGATGATGAAAAAAATCGTGAAGATTGAAGGTATGACCTGTGAGCATTGTCAAAAGAGAGTAGCAACCGCACTAGACAAGCTACCGGGCCTTAAAGTAGACGTTAGCCACAAAAAGGGCCAGGCCATCATCACTGTGAATGGTCCGTGGAATGAAGACTCGGTGCGTAGCGCAGTCACAGATGCGGGGTATGAAGTGGTATCCATAGCGGATAAAAAAGGATTCCTTGGGCTATGAGAAGCGATCGCGAAAAAGTGACGCGTCTTCTCAAGACAGCAAGAGGCCAGATCGATGGGCTAATGCGCATGGTGGATGAAGACCGGTACTGCGTAGATATTTCAAACCAGGTCTTAGCTACGCAGGCGATCCTGCGCAACGTGAACAGCCAAATTCTCCAAGACCACCTTAACCATTGCGTGAGGGAGGCTATGGTAACAGATGATGCCGAGGAGAAGATTAACGAGATCATGGCCATCATTGACAAGCTAACAAAATAGGGGTTCGACTAAAGAATGCCCCTTGATTTCCGTCGGCATTTTTCTTATAATGGTAATCAGAACGCGGATGTGGCTCAATGGTAGAGCATCGGCTTCCCAAGCCGAGGGTTGCGAGTTCGAATCTCGTCGTCCGCTCCAAGTTGTGCTGGTGTGGCTCAATGGTAGAGCACGTCACTCGTAATGACGGGGTTGTGGGTTCGATTCCCACCACCAGCTCCATTTTTCTTTATCGGGGACTTAGCTCAGCAGGTTAGAGCGCTACGCTCACATCGTAGAGGTCGTAGGTTCGAGTCCTATAGTCCCCACCATAAATATTAAAGACGCAATTCCTTGCATGGAGTTGCGTCTTTCTCTTTTTTCGGTTATTCATTGACCAGTTGATCGTCTCGTTTCCGTTCTCGTTTATCAGCAAACAACTGCCGGTCCGCGGCCGCCACTGCCTGATCGGCTCCCAACCGCAAATCGTACGTGGCATATCCCAGTGACACCAATGGCAGCCGTGGGTCCTTTCGCTGAGCCTCAGCGATATTCTGAAGAAACTCCTTGTTCACCTCGATCACATCCTCGGACCCAGGTTTACCAAGTACGCAAAACTCATCACCGCCAATGCGATGGCTACACCCAATCTTTCCATAGGACGAGCGGATGATACTAGCGATGGTTCTCAAGCATTGATCTCCATACTGGTGCCCATAGCGGTCATTGACCAGCTTAAAGTCGTCAACATCAAGGAGGATAACAATCGCTCCTGGTTCCAATTGTAACAGATGCTGTTCATATGCGCGTCGGTTACAGAGATGTGTCACGACATCATACCTATCCAAGAGTTCGTTGTGATACGCGTAGCCCAAAATCATCACTATTGTCATCGTCGACCAGCTAACGAGGACTTCTGGCCACACCAGTTGGAATGTTGTGCCAAGGAGTGTGACACAAACCAAGCAGCGCAAGACAACCTTATTACTGCTCTGATAGATGCTGATGGCCTTGAAGGCGGTGAGAAGAAAGATGGCGATGCCAAACAAATAGGCAATAGCATAGAAGGCAAAAAGTGGCCCGCGTGCATACTCATTGGAGGCAGAGATCTCGAAGATAAGGCCATAGACCGGCGACAGAAAAACGAGTGCTAGGTTGACCACGGAAGGTAGCATAATCGCTCTGTTCATCCTGAAACCCTCGTCACGGTAGGCATTAACCAATAGGAGCGGAATGATTGGCGAAAGGCTAAAACCAATTACACAACTTATAAAGTTGATCACTCGGTGCAGACTGTTTGGTTCGGCAAAGCCGACGGAAAACACCTCCGCAATGATTGACAAGGCAACCGCACCGACTGCATATAAGTAAGCTCTACGTCTTCTCTCACCGAAGAGATCATTATGCTGACTCATGTATCCCACAATAAGGACACCGCACAAGTTAATGACGCTCCGGGCTGCAAACTCGACCACAACTCCCACCCCGCTTGTCTTCAGTATAGCAAACTACCAGAAATCGGGGAAGCGAAACTTATTTCTATGCCTCTTGAATTACGCGAACCCTAGATCTATAATCAGTCTATGGGGGTATAGCGCAGTTGGGAGCGCGTCTGCTTCGCATGCAGAAGGTCGGGGGTTCGAATCCCCCTATCTCCACCAGATGTCGAACGTCTGCATGAAGCACATTTCCGCTCACTTCGGGCCGATGTGCTTCTTTTTTTGTGTACATAGAACCTCCAGCCCAAAGGGCATACTCCCAAAAGTGTTGCCTGTTGTCGAATAAGGAACTAGAATATCATTAGCAGACTTCAATTTGCAGTCGCACAGGTTGTGCGACGAAAGGAGGAGGATGAATGATAGCCAAGATTCTCATCGTTGACAGTTCAGCTGCGGATCGGGCCCTCATTGGGAACATGCTGAGTGATTATGACATACTGACTGCTCGTGATGGCCTAGAAGCCATGCAGCTACTCAATGAGCACCAGGACATCAATCTGATGATCCTCGACCTGAATATGCCGAATATGACCGGATTTCAGGTTCTCGAAGCAACAAAAGCGGACAGTAGGTTAGGCAGGCTGCGTACTATTATATTGACAAACTACGACGAACGGGATAATCAGATCAAAGGACTAAGGCTTGGTGCCGTAGACTATATCAGCAAACCACTTCATATTGACTCCTTAAGGGCAAGAATTGATGTCCATGTGGAATTACTGGGCGCTCAATACATTATGGAACAACGATTTCACGACCAAGCAGCGACGCTTGACACGATACTGGCCCAGATGCCGCTGGGGATCGCTGTATCCTTTTGCCAGCGACCCATTTCTGCTGATTTGAACGAGCACTTCAGCGTTAACCAAGCCTTTGAGGAACTCACAGGCAGAACAGAAGCGGAGTTGTTAGCGATAGGTTGGGCTGCAATTACACATCCAGATGATATAGAAGAGGAGTTAAGGCATTACCAGAGACTGCAAGCAGGGGAAACGAACAGCTTTGCTGTGGATAAGCGGTTTATTCGACCCGATGGTTCCATCGTGTGGGTACACCTGATCGTAGCATCACTTGTTCTATCCGAAAACCATCAGCTCAACCATGTTGCTTTGGCTCGGAACATTACGGAGAGGCGAGCAATTGAGGAGATGCTTACGGAAAGCGAACGCAGTAAGTCCGTTCTCCTTTCCCATCTGCAAGGTATGGCTTATAGATGTAACTATGACCGAGACTGGACAATGCAATTTGTCTCATCTGGGTGTCTTGAACTAACGGGATATGCCCCAGAATCCCTCTTGTACAACCGGGACTTATCCTTCAACGACCTGATCACACCAGAGTATAGGGAATCGCTGTGGAGAGAATGGCACCAAGTGGTCGCTGCCAAGACGCCGCTCCGTCGCGAATACGAGATTACAACCGCACATGGTGTCCGTAAATGGGTATTCGAAATCGGCCAGGGTGTCTACAACCATCGAGGGGAAGTGGAAGCCCTCGAAGGTATCATCATTGACATTTCGGAACGCAAGGACATGGAAGACCAACTTCGATACGCCAATGAGCATGATGCTTGGACAGGCTTATACAATCGTCGCTATCTCGAACCAGTCCTAATGAGGGACTGTAAGATGGTCGCTACGGAAAAGGCGGCCCTTGTCACCCTTAATCTAAGTGCGATGCATGCTCTGAGCATCACCTACGGTTTTCAATACGGACAAGACCTCATCAGAAGAGTTGCCGATGAGTTGCGTTTTCGCTGTGCAGATCATTGCATGCTATTTAGCACCAATGAGTATCGTTTTGTACTGTACAAAAAGGGCTACAAGGATCATGACGACTTACTAGCGTTCTGTAACGATATTTTCAAGACTCTCACTCCATTCCTCTCAACTGATCGAGTCAATTTTGGGATAGGAGTCATTGAGGTTGATGAAGAGAACAAATGCGATGTCGAGCTTCTGTTACAGCAACTTTTGATTACTTCAGAAGAAGCGGTTCTTGGTGAACTACCACCACTTAAAATCTGACGATTTTTGAAGTGGATGGCTTCTCGG
>CAZAJB010000089.1:0-7782 GCA_964485345.1 uncultured Clostridiaceae bacterium | reverse complement strand
GGGATTTATCGCCTTTTTGCTAACCTGCGTATGAATCTACTACCTTACATTTATCAGGAGGCCAAATACTGTGTGGAGAACGCAAGGCCCTTAATGGCTCACCTCATAGTAGATTTCTCAGGCGACAAAGTGGTGTGGTCTGTTCATGATCAATACATGTTCGGTCGAGAACTCTTAGTTGCCCCCCTGATGGAGGAGGGAGCTACAAGCCGGGCGATCTACCTGCCTGCTGGGACATGGCACGACCTTTTCTTAGGTGGAACCATCGAGGGTGGGCAGACAATGGAGTATGCCTGTCCCGTCGAACGAACTCCCGTCTTTGTCCGTGACGGCGCTGCCCTACCCACGAATATGGGATCCTCTAGGATTATTGGTTCCCAGTCGAAAGCTGCTGGGGTGGGTAATAATGTAACTCGCTATGATCAACTGGCCTTTTTGTCCTTTGGCAGGGGGAGTTGTGAGTTTTCCGACGATTTGGGCGTGCAAGTATCCGTCCGGGGTGGCCAAGTGAATGGGAAGGGTATCTCGAAGGTACTTTTGGTCGATTGTAATGGCGTTGGCCCTGGCGACCAGGTGCAGTTATTTGACCGCTTCGTTGGCGCTAGGACTGTAACAGTGAAGTAAAGCGAGAGGAGGACGATTTTCGTGGGGAAGAGGCTAACGATTTTTCTGTTCTTGCTCCCTAGTTTGGTTGGTTTGGTGCTGTTTTCAATCATTCCCATTGCTACATCCCTATATTTGAGCTTAACGGAGTGGGACATCATTGGAGGGCCACCGAAATTCCAGGGGCTGAAAAACTATGCACAAATCCTCAGGAGTGAGGAAATGTCTAGAACTCTAGGTAATACCCTTTACTTCATCGTACTGTATATCCCCCTGATCTTGATTGCTTCCATCCTTGTGGCCATGTTGCTGAACAATAAGGCTCGGGGAATCGGAATTTATCGGACCATTTACTATATTCCTGTCTTAACGTCTTGGGTGGCCGCAGCTCTGCTCTGGAAGTGGCTACTAAACTCGAAATATGGCGCGGTCAATGCCATTCTTGGGATGTTGGGAATTCAAGGACCAAGCTGGCTACAAGACAAGGTCTGGGCCATGCCAGGTATTGTTCTTGCCAGTATCTGGAAGGACATGGGGTACTTTGCTCTGATTTTCCTCGCTGGCCTACAGGGGATTAGCAAATCCTACTACGAAGCAGCGGAGATTGATGGAGCTAACGCACTTGCTAGGTTTCGCTACATTACTTTGCCCTTGATTACCCCCACCTTGTTTTTTGTCATGGTGATTTGCATCATCAACTCCTTTCAACTCTTTCCCCAAGTCATGGTCATGACCGAAGGGGGGCCGGGAGGGGCAACGCAGGTTTTTGTGGAGCGGATTTATAGTTATGCCTTCCGCTACTACAAAATGGGTTACGCAGCTAGCCTATCTTGGATCCTTTTCGTTTTCATCTTTGTAGCAACCTTGATTCAGCTTGGAATGCAGAAAAGGTGGGTGCACTATGACTCGTAAGGGAATCACCAGCAAGCTTGCATTCTACACTTTTGCCACATTAATAGGTTTCTTTAACCTAATTCCCTTCTTTTGGATGGTCTCAACATCCTTAAAGGCCAGAAAGGCCTTAGTGGTCTTACCGATTCAGTGGGTTCCAGATGCACCAAGTTTTGAGGCCTATCAGAGGTTGTTTCAACTTTTCCCCTTTGCCCGAGCCATCTGGAATAGTGTGTTCATCTCTGTGACCACGACCATCATTGTAGTGGTGTCATCGGCTATGGCCGCCTATGTGTTTTCCAAAATACCCTTTAAGGGCAGGGAAGCATTGTTTACCCTATTTCTCATGACCATGATGATTCCGGGGCAGGTGACCATGATTCCTAACTTCTTGGTCTTACGTTATCTTGGGTTATTAAACACATACTTTGGTGTCTTGCTTCCCACGATTTATAATGCCTTTGCCACGTTTCTATTGCGGCAAAATATACGGGTCATACCCGACGCATACATTGAGGCGGCGATTATTGACGGGGCATCTCACTTCACTATCTTCTGGCGCATTATTATTCCTTTAAGCAAGCCCATTCTGGCAGCACTTTCCGTCATTACCTTTATGGGTACCTGGAATGATTACCTCTGGCCCTTAATCGTCTTGACGGATCGGGCCAAGATGACCCTGCCTGTGGGGTTAGGGCTCCTGAACACTCAATATGGCAACCAGTATAATCTCTTGATGGCCGGTGGGCTCATCTCTATGGTTCCAATCTTGATTCTCTATTTTCTAGCTCAAAAGTACTTTGAACAAGGCTTAAGTATAGGGGGGATCAAAGGCTGAAAACTGGTGGTAATGAGGTAGGAAATCAAACCAAAGAAATGGAGTGAAAATTGATGAAAAACGTAAGAGGTTTCTTGGTAACGTCGCTCTTGCTGGTTCTTTGTCTGTCGTTTACGGTTCATGCCCAAGTTGTTACAGTTGACTTTCTCAACTTTTCTTCAAGCGGTGAGAATGAGGTCCATTTGAAAAAAATGCATGAGATTTTCGAAGCTCAAAACCCGAACATCAAGGTAAATATTCAAACAGTAGGGTACGACGAGTATTTTGTGCGGTTGATGACTAGCGTTGTGGCAGGTACTGCGCCCGATGCCTTTGAACTGAACTTCGAGAATTTTGCAGCCTACGCTATGAAAGGGACGATTCAACCTCTAGAAGAGCTTATTGAACGATCCGGCTTTGATACCTCGGTTTCCGATGCAAGTGCCCTTGCCGCCTTTACAAGTGGTGGGACGCAATATGGGTTACCCTTCAGTTTCTCGAATGTAATCGTGTTGTACAACAAAGACCTATTTGATCGGGCCAATGTTGCCTATCCGACCAGCGAGTGGACTTGGGACGATCAACTAGCCGCGGCCAAAAAAATCCGCGCTCTAGATGATGACATTTTCGGGATTTTCCAGCCCATTCAGTTCCACGAATTCTATAAGATCGTGGGGCAAAATGGTGGTAGCCTTTTCAATGACGATAGAACGAAGTTTACTGTGAACACACCAGAGAACGTAGCAACGCTCCAATACATGGTGGACCGTGTGCAAAAGTATAATGTCATGCCTACAGAAGAGCAACTCTCAGGCATGGGAGATTGGGACTTGTTTGCAGCGGGTCGGTTGGGGATGTTGGTCACTGGTAGCTGGGCGTTTCCCTATATGGCAGAAAACTGCGATTTCGAATGGGATATTGCGGTAGAACCTGGAAACATAGCGAAGGCCACACATTTCTTTGCCAACGGCTTGGTCATCAACAAGAACACCAAGAAGGCTGATGCCGCTTTTGAATGGATCAAGTTCTTGTCAGCAAGTAAGGAAGCTGCTGAGATTCGGGTACAGGCCGGATGGGAGCTTCCAGCAGTCACCTATCAAGAAATCCTCGATATGTACGCAGCTACCACGCCGCCAGAAAGCAAAGCAGTGATTTTTGAATCCCTCCAATATCTGGTGACACCTCCAGTCATCGAGCAGTTTGAAGAACTGTCCGATATCCTCGGCCGTCACCTTTCCGATGCTAGGGATGGCTTTGTGACTCCCGAGGAAGCACTAGAAGCTGGTCAAGAGGAATTAGAGGCTCGCATTACGCTTTAAGACGTAAAGTACGGAGCACATGGGTGGCCCCTCTTTGCATTATGAGAGGGGCTCCTTTAGCTTTTTGGATGGGGGGAGCGGGATGAACGGCTATTTTGTAACGGGTAATGAGTATGTTTCTTTGCCAACGATTAACACAACGAACGGTGGCGTCGAAGGAATTACATTTCTGCACATGGGCGCCAAAGGTTTGATCCATATTACAGGGAATGCAGCAACACCTCTCTTGCGCCCCAAGGTGGTTATAGATGGTGAGGAGGTTCCCCTAACCAATTTTGGGTGGTCCCGTGCTAATTATTGGATTCCCCACTTTACTGCCCAGGCGGGCCCTGTAGAAATCCGTGGATGCTTGCTCGCTCCACTTGGAGAACGGGGGTTTGTTTATCAACTTGCCGCAAGATCTACCCAAGCGGTCACCGTTACTTATGGTTTAGAGGGTTATTTCGGTGAGACCTTAGTGGAGATTAATGAGGCCAAGCCCATTCGAGGCGAGAAATTCGCTTACCCGAGTGGTTGGAACCATTCTTTTGTCGTGGATATGCGTGTTGGTCTTCCCCTGTTTGCTTTGGCCCCCTTGTGTGATCCCCAAGTAGAATGGGAATTTTGCGCGGATGAACACAAGAACATCTCTTTCGATTTACAGAAGACCGTCCATCTCGAAAAAAACGAAGAGGATTCCACAGACTTTTTCTGGGGACTTGGTTACGAGGAAGTGGCCGCTACCACTAGTGCTAAGGAAATGAGTCGTCAGGGGTTTAGCTCTGAATATGAGAAGACGAGTCAATGGCTGTCCACAAGGATTATCCAAGCAGAAGACGTACATTTACGCGAACTACTCAACCTCAATTTGTTCTTCAACTTTTTCTTTGCCACCGGTATCACCCTAGATACCGAGGAGTTTTGCTGTGTCACCTCCCGTAGTCCACGCTATTATGTTTCGGCGGCCTATTGGGATCGAGATTCTTTGCTTTGGAGTTTCCCTTCGATCATCATGGTTGATCAGGCCTATGCCCGAGAGATTCTTACGTACGTCTTTACCCGGCAGATCAAGAACGTGGGTACTCACAGCCGATACATCGATGGCACTGTCCTAGAACCTGGCTTTGAGCTCGATGAGTTGTGTGCACCAATTATTGCCCTGAAGCGCTATGTGGACATTTCCGGTGATGGGACCATTCTCGAAGAACACTATGTGCGCAAAGGCGTAGAACACATTTTGAGCATCCTTAAAAGTAAAAGGCATCCCTCCATTCCCCTTTATGAGACCTTCTTGCAGCCAACAGATGACATGCATGTGTATAGGTACCTCACCTATGACAACATGTTGGTCTGGAGAATGCTGACTGACTTGTGCGAACTATTTGGCCTAGATCTATCCCAAGAAGCGGCGGCGGTGAAAGAGGCTATTGGTACCCATTGTATTCAAGAACAGGGTGGCAAACCCGTCTTCGCCTGGTCTGTTGACCTAATGGGCAATTGGGATATTTACGATGAGCCACCTGGCAGCCTGATGTTACTACCTTGGTACGAATTCTGTACCTATGAGGACGAAGTGTATCGCAATACAGTTGAAATGATTCGAGATCCCGACTACCGTTTTTCCTTTAGTGGGAAGCCTATTGCCGAGATCGGTTGTGAGCATGCTCCCCACCCTTGGATCTTATCCATCTGTAACAGCTTGTTAAGTTCTAATCGAGAAACAGCGCTACTCCATCTATCGCGCACAAACCTAGATAACGGTATTGCCTGCGAAAGTGTCCATGAGGAAACGGGCGAATGTATGACTGGGGCAGCCTTTGCGACTTGCGCCGGATTTTTAGCTTATGCCTTGGCAGAAGCTTTGCGAAAAGAAAGGACGCTGGGCAATGAAGAGTGACCAATTGAAGATTCTTCCGTGGAGCCTGGAGATAACAGGCATGGATCAGCGACAGTATCCCTTTTACGAGAGCATTTTATCCCAGGGAAATGGTTATCTAGGAGTGCGAGGCTTTGATCCTGCGGGGATTAAGGAAAACAGTTTCGAACGGAGCACCTTTCTAGCAGGCTTTTTCGAGTATATCAAGCCGGAAATTACTGACATGGTCAATCTGCCTGATCTGTTTTCCGTCCGCTTTGGAATGCCCTGCCAAGAAATCTCCGCCGCGGCCACTTTGGATTTGAAGACGGGACTTCTCACAAGAAAAGCTGTTTGGGAAATGGAAAGTGGAGAACTCTTTAGGCTCAGCTCCCGCCGCTGCGTCAGTATGCACAATAAGCATGCATCGGCCTTGGAAGTAGAAATCAGGCCTCTAAATGGAGATTTGCACATCAGCCTTGAAACTGGATTGGACGGCGATGTGACGAACCTACCAATTTCTGACGAGCAATTGACGGAGAACACGCAGTACAAGCGCCTCTTAGCCCCTGTCATCTGCGAGGCTAATGACGCTGGGGGAGCCTTGGTCATGGAAAGTATGCCATCTGAGAGACGTGTCTATCAAGCATATCGCGTTATGACCAACTTACCTATGACCACCACCGGGGCAGGAGCCGATGCCTACACCGCTGTCCGTGTAGAAGGGATCATCCCCGAAGGTGATGCATTGGTTGTTACCAAGACAATTGCCACCTATTCTGACCGGGATCATGTCCCAGATCACTTGGCTGAAGCAACAAAGCTAGCTCAATTATTAGCCGGGTTGGGATTTGCTGGGGTGCTAAAGGAGAGTACACAAGCCTGGTGCGAGCTTTGGGAATCCTGCGACATTGAACTCGATGGGGATCCCGAGTTACAGGGTGCTGTCCGCTATAATATCTTTCAATTGCTGCAAAATAACGCAGCCGCCGACCCTTACGTGAGCATAGGAGCTCGCGGGCTTATGCATGGCAGATACAAGGGCAACTACTTTTGGGACACTGAAATCTTCATGCTTCCATTTTTCTTGTATACCCGTCCTGAGGCCGCCAAGAATCTCCTTTTGTACCGCTATCATATGCTACCAAGTGCCCGTGCTGGGGCTAAGTCCCTGGGACTAAAGGGAGCACGCTATCCTTGGATGTCTTCGAATACCGGTCACGAGCAATGTGAAACCTGGGATACGGGCTACTGCGAGGTGCACATTACAGCCGATGTGGCTCACGCGGTCCAAGAATATGTTCGCATTACAGACGATCAAGATTTTCTTGTGCACTACGGGGCCGAGATGTTAATTGAGACAGCCCGCTATTGGGTGAGTCGTCTCACGTATCACGAGGCTACCGACTGCTACAACCTTTTGTTTGTGAAAGGTCCCGATGAGTACTGCGGGGTTACCACTAACAATACCTACACGAACTACTTGGTGCGGCAAAACCTGTTAGGCGCGATTCGCGCCGTCAATCTCCTGCGCCAACGACCTGAGGATTGGGATGCCCTGCAAGCCAAATTACACGTCACCGCGCAGGAATTGGCGGAGTTCGAGGACGCTGCTGAAAAGATCGTCATTTTGTACGACCAAGAGCGGGATCTCCTACTGCAAGATGAGGTCTTCGAGCGTATGGAACCTTTGGATATTTCCGCCCATAAGCTTGGAGCGACAGCCCTCTATCGGACAATTCCTTACGACCGTTTGCAGCGTTACAAGGTGCTTAAGCAGGCCGACTTAGTCCTTCTCATGACCTTATATTCAGACCGTTTCCCCACCAAGCTAAAACAAAACATTTGGTCCTATTACGAGCCCTTAACCCTACATGATTCCTCCCTATCCTGTGGAACCCATGCCCAGTTAGCCTTTGATTTGGGATATGAGGATGTGGCTTGGGATTATTTTCAAAAAAGCGTTTTTTTGGACCTCCATAACATTATGGAGAACACGCACCATGAAGGGATCCATATGGCTGCTCTGGGGGCGAGTTGGCAGGCTTTAGTATTGGGTATGGCGGGGCTTCGTCAAGGAAAGGATGGAAGACCCCAGGTTGATCCGAAATTGCCACGTTCCATTCGTGGTCTACGCTTTTCTGTGGTCATGGGTGGGTGTAAGTACAAAATCACCATAGATCAAGATAGAACCAAAAATTCAATCGGTTAAGTCAACTCAGACAAGCCCTAACATGTCCCTAGAGCAATTCACAAGGCAAGCGGATTGCCTAGTGTGGAGCAAGATTGTTTGGGACTGAAGCTATTAGTGAGGTGGA
>CAZAJB010000088.1:0-7874 GCA_964485345.1 uncultured Clostridiaceae bacterium | reverse complement strand
TGGTGCTATGTTTGAGAATTATGCAGCTGGCGTAGGCCTCTTTGGTACAGTAGCCGGTATTACGTACGGTGGCGACTTTGCCATGGACTTCAATGCTAAAGAGAAGAACTACCTTGCTGTTGTAACTGCTGAAGCTAAGTTCGAACCTGTGACAATTGATGGTAAATTTATCTATCAAGAAAAAGACTACAAGATCGCAAATCAACTAGTCGATGCCAAACGGAAGTTCGGTGTTGAAGGTGGAGTTAAAGCAGCTCTAGAGCTCGGTGAGGTTGGTGTTAACCTTGCTGGACGTGCTTACTACGAAGGTGGAGCACATGTTGAAAACGCTGCGCAGGATACAGTCTTAGCGTTCAAACTTGATGCTGACGCAACAGTTGACTTCTTTGCACCTATCACTCTTGCTGCCAGATTCGTTGGCAACACCACCGGTGATGCAACTGCAGAGATGAAGACAAACATCTTCGCAAAATTGTCTTTAGACGAAAAACCAACCCACGGTCTCCGCTACGGTGCATTTGCTTCTTACGAGAAGAACGTGCTTACGGATGTGCTATGGAAGAACATTGACAAGTTCACTGGCAAGGATATTGCTAAGTTTGGTGCTAACGTTGGCTATGGTCTCGTTTGGAACGGCGCTCAAGTGGATCTTGACTACGCTGCAAACTTTGGTATGCCAATTGTACCTGAAAACGATCCAAAGGAAGACAATACACTTAACCACAAAGTTGATGTTAAGTACGGTTTCACCGATAACGTAACACTCACATTTGGTGGTAGCGTGAAACAGACATTGTCAGATCCTATGGTTAACGACTTTGGCTACAACGCTGGTTTGACTGTTAAGTTCTAAGAAATACCTGTTACTGAAAGGTCCTCCTTGCGGAGGACCTTTTTTTACCCTCAGAAGGGGGGACCAAATAGCGAAAACTGTAGGGCGGAGGTGGTTTGATGATCGTTTTGGGGGTCGATCCAGGGCGAGAAAAGTGTGGATTAGCGGTTGTTTCCTCCTCTGGGGTGATTATCAAACGGGTAGTGCCAAGGGCAGAGTTCTTGCCTGTAGCAAAGGAGCTTCTAGCTGAGCACAATGTGGAAAGGGTCATTCTAGGCGACGGGACAGGGTCGACGGAGTTTATGAGAGAGCTGACCAGGGCCTTACCCGGGCTTGACCTTGCCATCATCGATGAACAGCACTCTACGGAGGAGGCCCGGGAGCGATACTGGCAGAATCATCGGCCAAGAGGTTGGAGGCGAGCGCTCCCGATCACGATGCAAGTGCCGCCTGAACCCTATGATGATTATGTTGCGGTGATCCTGGCAGAACGCTTTTTTTCCCGAGCGTAGCCTTCTCTATTACTATTTATTGGGATTCTACCCATTAGAGGGTTTTCGCTCACACTTGGAGAAAAAAGTATGATAGGATAGTGTTTGAAAGGAGGGAGAGCTGGTGCGTAACGTCTGGTTTCTTACTATTTTCTGCGTTTTTATCCTGGCTGTGCCGGGCCTTGCTTTGGCCAGTTCTCCTGCACAAAACTGGACCTATTCTGCCATGGCAGAGCTTGGCTCGGGACGAGATATCCCTGGCTTTGAAGTGCCAGCAAAGCCCAATCGCAATCAAGGGGCTCTCTTAGTAGCCCGCCTCTTACAGCACCTAGGCGGTGACGACAGCACGCAGTCGCGACGTTTCGGTGTTAGTCAAAACGTGTACCTAGACAGCATGATTTTCAGCTATAATCAACGAGTGGCTCCTGAGCAAGCCTTTACTGCCAGCCAGGTTGAGCTTCTTTATCGGTTGGTACTAGAGTATGGTGAAGAGCTAGAGATCTTGGGGTATTCGATCCAAGACTTTAAGCTGCTCTACGCTCAGAGTTTTGCTCAGTCCGGGGCAGAAGGGCTATTTTCGGAGCGGAGACTCCTCTATTCTGAGCAGGTTTTAGCAGCTGCCCGCAAGAATGCCGAACAAGCATCGGTGGTTCTCGAATCCACAGAAGAAGCGACTCCGCTCACAACAGTGGTGGCAGAAATTGTGGTCGAACCCATAAGCCCCCGTAATCTGTGGACGGGACAGTTTTCGACGCCAGAACTCTTACCGGGTTCGTTGAGTTTCAACGTGATAGAACCGGTTGTTGAGACAAGTCCGTCGCTTCAAATCGGCGGTGTCGAAGTGAGCGGCGCCTTGCGATCCAGCACGTCCAATAGTCCCTCCCACGAAACAGCAGACTCAAGCTCGGCGAGCTCCGAGAGTGGAGCGGGTTATGGAATCTCCATGCGAGTTGGGGATGTAGCCCTGCAAACCGCTGTCGATTTGCGCGTTGATCCTGACCTGCTTGTGCCTAAGGCAACGAGCACCTCTTTGGACTTTAGTTGGGACTGGGCGGATCTTTTCACGCTTAGTGCAGGTGTGAGACGCCGAGATAATGTTGAGGAGGATGACTTGAGCACTCCCCTTGTGACGTCCTTAGGCGTGGTCGTACCCATTAATAGAGGGCAGGTACGTTTGGGCATGACACAGGAGTGGAATTCTTCGGAAGTAGCAGGAACTTCACCATCGAATGATGAACTAGCTATGAGTGCAAGTGCGGCCGAACTAGGTTTGACGTATGACCTGAAAAACGAAAGCTCCCTACGCTTTAACTACCGGTTCATTGACTTTAGTAATATGGAGCCTGGTACCGAGGCGGAAGCGGCCTTTTCCATAAAGTTCTAAATCTGGAGGGTTGAATCATGAAAAACAGTGTTGCCCGGATTCTAGCCGTGACGTTAGTGCTTTCCCTTGTCCTTCCCTTAACTTCACCTTCTGTATTGGCGAATGTGACTCCTTTAGGGTCATTAGTCATGGTGGAAGACATGCTGTATGGTGATACACAGGTTGGATCACTTTTGGAACGGATTGAAAAGGTAGAAATGGATATTTACGGAAAAATACAGGATGGCGCAGTTCTCATGCGCATCGACCGTGTACTTAGCTTTCTCCAGGATTCCGAAGGCGATGGGGGCCTACAGTTGTTACTGAACTTGGCTGAGTGGGGATTCTCCGCTACCTTAACGGGCGAGAAACCCATGGTTGAAAGGCTCGACAACCTCGAACTTGTCTTGTATGGTGCAGGCCAACCGGGAAATATCTCGGAGCGGGCTGAGCGGCTCATGCTCGATGTGTGGGGGACCACTAAATTAGATGTACAGCAAGTGTCATTGCCTGCACAGACATTAGTGAAGGTCGCCCTGACAAGTGAAGTCAATTCGGGTAAGGCTCAGGTCGGAGATGCAGTTCCCTACCACGTCGTAGAGGACGTGATGATTGGCGGGCGCGTAGTGATACCTGTCGGGGCCAGTGGTATGGCCACAGTGGCAGAGGTTACTGCCGCAGCGCGACTTGGCAAAGACGGCAGAATTGTTCTTGACTTTGGTAGGATTACCGCACTTGATGGTACCCAGGTTCCCCTCAAGGTAGATGAAAAAGCTACTGAGAGGAACAGGTCCTTGGAACTCGCAGCGGGTGCTAGTATGGCAGGAATTATCTTGCTAGGTCCGGTAGGACTTGTGAGCGGTTATTTTATTAGGGGTCGAGATGTCCAGATCGAGGCGAATACAGATTTCTATGTTGAAACAACGCGGGCGGTTCCGACTTTAGGCTTTTACTTTAGGCCCGCGCTTAGCCAGTAGCGTTAAAGACATATTGATTTAGAGAACCGCGGTCCGCAAGGTTCCACGGTTCTTGTTATGTATGGACAGGTACAATTGATCCTATCATCTATTGATCTGAGGTGTCGTAGTAGGATGAAACGTTTAAGAAAAGGCGCGGCAACGAGTATACTGCTACTCGTAATTATCATGTGGATAATCCCGGTTGGGGCAAGCGAATACTTGCTTGGGGTGGGTGATGTTTTGCGGATCACGGTGTGGGGTCATACCGAATTAACGACAGAAGTGACAGTTCGCCCCGATGGCTATGTGACCTTTCCCCTAGTAGGCGATCGCTGGGCGGTGGACAAGACCCCGCGCCAACTAGGCGCAGAAATCCAAACGGTTTTGGGCGAGTTTGTCATCAACCCACAAGTGACTGTTATTGTGAGCAAGTTCCGTACGCTTCAGGTACAAGTGTTAGGTGAAGTGCATTCTTCCGGCTATTATCAGTTGAAGGCGGGTTCGCGCCTGACGGATGTTTTAGCTTTGGCGGGTGGGCCTAGTAAGACAGCAGACCTTAGTTCTGTTACCATTACCCGCTATGTTTTTGATGCTGTTGGTCAAGAAGAAACGCAGGTGCTGTCGGTTGACATAAACAAGTTTCTTGAGACAGGACACCTATCCCATAACCCATTGATTGAAAGCACTGATATGATCTTTGTTCCTACCTCGGGGCGGGCTACTATCTTTGGCGAAGTACGCCAACCAACGAGCTATGATTTGGCCAAGGGACTTGATGTCCTGGATCTTCTGGCCCTTGCTGGCGGGGCTTTGGACTCCGCTGACCTTGCGAGTGTAGTCATCACAAGCCAGAGTGCGGGAGAACCACAGGATAGGCGCATCAATGTCGAGGATTATATGGCGGGACGCAGTAAGCCCATGGAGATTCGGCCTAATGATGTAGTTTTCGTTCCTAAGAAGCAACAGGTCATGGTCTTGGGAGCTGTACGCACACCGGGTATGTATACGCTACATAGAGAAGCACATCTCATTGATATTTTGGCCCAGGCTGGTGGAGTACTACCCTCAGGGGATTCTTCGGCAGTGGCCATCACCCGTAAGGGCGAAACCGATCAAACAATGATGTTGGTCAACGCCGAACCTGGCCTCAAAGGGCAGACGGGAGGAGAAAACCCCCGTTTGTTTGCGGATGACCTCGTTTTTGTTCCGGATGGTTACCAAAACGCTCTAGTATTGGGTCAGGTCCGCACGCCCGGATCATATCGTGTACAAGAACATACTAGGCTCCTAGATCTGTTGGCCGAGGCCGGAGGAGCTACTGAGCGGGCCGGCGATGAGCTGACTTTAACTCGTGATGGTAACGCAACGATTATTGATCTTGGGGCTTTAGAACGCCTAGGGCTGCAAAACGGAAAGGTGCTGCCAGGTGATGTTTTGTACGTTGCAGAGGGCCGCAGGCAGGTCTTGGTTTTGGGTGAAGTGCGGAGCCCCGGTTATTATCAATTCCGTTCGGGCGATCGTCTCCTTGATGCCATTGGTCTCGCTGGTGGCCTAACTGCGGTTGCCTTAGAAGAACAGGTCTCCCTGAGCAGGCAATCCTCTGATACTACAGATATTACGATGGTTGATTTTAGAGAATTGATGAGCAATCGCTATTTATCCGAAAATCTACCCCTGCAAGGGGGCGATGTGATTATCGTGCCTAGAGCCGATCGAGGGGTCATTGTCTGGGGTGAGGTGAACCGACCAGGCTATTACCAAGTCGAGTCGGGCAAAGGTCTCCTAGACGCTATCATGTTGGCCGGTGGTTTCTCCGCCAGCGCCCAGGAAGAAAAGGTATCACTTACTAGGCAGACTGCAGACGGTCCGAGCATTGAGACCATTGACTTTAGCCTCCTCATGGACGACGGCTACTTAGCGGAGGACAGGCCCCTGCAGGGCGGCGATGTAATTCTGGTACCTAAGGCAGATCGAGGGGTCATTGTCTTGGGCGAGGTGAACCGACCAGGCCATTATCAGTTTGAGTCTGGCGATGGCCTCTTAGACGCCATTATGTTGGCTGGCGGTTTCTCCGAAAGCGCCCAGGAAGAAGAGGTATCTCTTACTAGGCAGACTGCGAACGGCCCGGGCATTGAGACAGTTGATTTTAGCCTCCTTATGGACGATCGCTACTTAATGGAGGACAGGCCTCTGCAGGGCGGCGATGTGATTATGGTGCCTAGGAGCGATCGCAGTGTCCTGGTTTTGGGTGAAGTACGCTCCCCTGGCTACTATGTTTTCTCCAAGGGACAAAGCTTGATGGATATGGTGGGCCGGGCTGGTGGCTTCACCGCAGAAGCAGAACCAGCGAAGGTCGTTGTCAGTCGCCAGACGGAAGATGGCGTACATACTGAGACACTGAATCTTGACCTCCGAACGGGTGCTGAAGGTAATAGAGCCCTCGTAGGTGGGGAGATCATCTCTGTTCCCGAATCAAGTCGTATGGTTTTGGTTTTTGGCGATGTGGTTAGGGCGGGAGCGTACACCTTACCGCAAAACGGGCGACTCTTGGATGTACTGGCCCTCGCGGGCGGGCTGCAGTCGAATCTCGGTACCGAACAGGTTGTGGTGACTCGTCAGGATGGAACGGCAGAGCAGATCTGGCAGGTTGATTATTCCAGCCTGATGATGGCCCAAGGTGAGCACAATTTGCCTCTCATAGGCGGTGACGTACTCTATGTGCCCGCATCGAGAAGCCAAATTCTGGTGCTTGGTATGGTGAAGAACCCGGGAGTGTATAGTCTACCTGTGGGGGCTCGGGTCATGGACGCTATAGCGTTAGCAGGCGGCCCCTTGGATCGAGCAGCCCTGGAGAGCGTAGGAATCTATCGTGATGGTTCCCTCGAAGGGTCTGATATTGTAGTTATGGGTCGCGATAAGATGCTCTTTACCGGAGATGCCAGCGAGAACCCCTTGCTCTTCGCGGGAGACATCATCTATATACCTGAGACCAGTAAACCTGACTGGACGAAGATTTTTGGGTTTGTTGGTGCAATTAGTTCCTTTAAGAGTGCTATATTCAACATTTTTGACTGGTAGGAGGTGACGACATTGGAAATGGAAGAAATGGATCTTCGAGAGTATTGGGACATCATCGTCAAAAAGCGCACACTAATTGCCGTGATTTTCCTCGTCACTGTGCTGGGCGTCACGGTTTACAGCCTCCTTGCCACACCAATTTATGAGGCTTCCACAACATTGATCGTTCGGGACGCCGGTGCAGACGTGCAGTCTATGCTTTTTGGAGGCATGGGGGCGTCCACAAGCAACAGGACACAAAACTACATTCAAATCATGAAGAGCCGGAATATCTTAAGTCAGGTACGCTCTCGGGTGGGGATGGAAGATGTGAGCTTCTCCGCCATAGGCGAGATGCTAACGATTCAGCCGGTGCAAGGCACTGATGTCTTGAAGGTTAGCATGCAGTCACCCGATCCAGCGCAGGCACAGCTCTTTATCAATACTCTGACAGAAGTCTTTAGTGAATGGAACCAACTCTATAAGCAGGAAGACAGGCGGAGTGCTAGGGAGTTTATTGAATCTCAACTTGTCACGGTCTCGGGGGAACTCCAAGCAGCAGAGGATAAGTTGCGGGCATTTAGGGAGCAGGAAGGCTCTATCGCACCATCCCAAGAGACAATTGCCGGGATCAACGAGTTAGCTTCGTTAGAGGCGAACTTAGGTCAATTACGCATTCAGAAGACGGAAATCACCGAAAGACTTGGGCAGGCCCGCAGGCAGTTGGATGGTCAAGAAGAGACAATGATTTCGTCAACAACAATCAGTGAGAATCCCTTTATCACGCAATATCGCTCGCGGCTCGCAGACTTGGAGATTGACCTATCCGGCGCAAGTGAAAGGTATACCGCAAATCATCCTTCCATTATTTCTTTGCAAGCGGAAATTGATGATGTCAAGGCCAAGCTCACGGAGCAGGTAGAACGCGTCATCGGTACCGAGACTCGGACAATCAATCCCGTACACAGGGATTTGTATGCAAGCATTATTGGTCACGAAGTTGAGCTTATGGCACTCGATGCCCGAGACGCTGCCCTGCAAAGTCTCATTGCCGAGTACGAAGCTAGATTGAGCCATTTGCCAGCAAAGGAGCTTGAGCTGGCACGTTTGACTCGGGATGCTAGGGTGTTAGAGGAGCTATATATTATGCTCCGCACCAATAACGAAGAAAC
>CAZAJB010000087.1:0-8033 GCA_964485345.1 uncultured Clostridiaceae bacterium | reverse complement strand
AAAAACGATAGTGGTAGTACTATTTAATGGTCCACCTTGCGTCATAATGTTCATCTGGGCAAATGCCCTTAGGGCACCCATGGTGGTTGTAATGACAATAAATAGGGTCGTTGGCTTCAGTAAGGGTAGAGTAATAAACCGTAGCTTCTTCCAGTAACCAGCCCCATCGATTTCTGCAGCTTCGTAATAGCTACTTGAAATACCCTGGAACGCTGCTAAATAGATAATCATGTTCCCCCCAACGGCAAGCCATATTCCCATGACCACAATAGATCCAAGGGCGGTGTTTATGTTGTTTAACCAGTTCTGTGGTGCCATCCCAAATAGTCCAACAATATAGTTCAGAATTCCTGTGCGACGATCATAGATCCACATCCAAATGACCGAGGCAACCGCGATGGGAGTGACCATTGGTAGATAATAAATAGTGCGGAAAAAGTTAATTCCTCGTACTTTTGTGTTGAGCAGTAAAGCCAAAAGTAAGGAGACAATGATTACTCCTGGGATCAACCAAATGGCATAGCGAAACGTATTGATCAATGATGTTGTAAATAATTCGTCTGTCATGAGTCGTTCATAGTTACGCAGGCCAACCCAGCGAAATTTTGGGGTGATGATGGACCAGTTAGTAAAGGAAAGTCCTACACCAATAATGGCCGGAATGAAGGTAACCATGAGATAAAACAATACACCCGGAAAAATAAAGACATAGGGTGCAATCTTACGTTGAATTTTGTACCACATTTTTCTTCCCACCTTTAAACCATCGTAGAAAACAAAAGGGAGGAGCGTACTCCTCCCTTTATCAGTTGAACCTATAGTTCGTCTAAAATTACCTCTTTATAAACTTTCTCAGCTTCTTGGCCGAGCCAATCAAAGGCTTGATCGACTGTTTCGCCAGCGATGATCACCTTACTTACGGCATCTCGGATTGCCTTGTCCATTTGAGAAAGAGCTTCGAATGGGTAAGGAATTGCCGATTCAAGAGAGGCTAAAGGTGCCGCTAAGAGCGGTTCGCGTTCTAGAAGCTGCGGATCATTGACCAAGGCAACTCGGCTTGGTAATTCACCAGTTTCGATGCTCCATTTCCGTTGGGCTTCCATAGAAGTCAAAAATTCAATCCAGCGACTAGCCAAATCAACGTCCTCGGTACCGGCGCTAGCAACGTAGGCCCAGTTGGTCATGATGTTTGTTTGTTCTCCACCTTCGGTGTATGCAGGTACTTCAGCAATACCGATGGGAAGATCTGGGTGAGTGTTTCTGAAGCTACCTAGCATGGCTGGGTGTGCAAATACCATACCCAGTTCGCCTTCTCTAAAGGCTGTCCAGCGAGAACCAAAGTTAGGATCTTCTACACCATACTCTGTGATCCAATCAACGGCAAACTTGAAACCTTCTTTGCCTTGAGGATTATTGAATAGAGTCTTGCCATTGGCGTCTTGGAATTCGGTGCCAGTTTGAGCCATGAGTGTGAGAATGGCAGGACCATAGTTACCGTGGGCTAGACCCATGCGATACATGACACCATCTTCCACGTCTTTGATTGACAGTGCGGTCTCAATGAGTTCATCCCATGTGGCCGGTACTTCAGCTCCAACCTCTTCGAAGATTTCAGTGTTGTAAAAGAGTACGATGGTTTGCACGTCTGTTGGTAACCCATAAAAACGGTCATTTTCAATCAAAAAGCCATAAGAACCTGGTACAAAGTCCTCTAAAGCTTCGGCATGGTCAATATTGAGTTCTTGAATAACTTCATAGTTTCTATAACGGGGTACGTCACCAGCTCGGAGCTGAAATACGTCAGGACCAGAACCAGCAGCAATAGCGGGTAATAGCTTTGTGTAATAGTCAGAAAGGGGAATACTTTCAAACTCAATTTTAACCCCAGGGTTTAATGCTTCAAACTCTCGGGCAAACATCTCTACCATCTCGTTACGAGCGGGGGAGTGATGCTGCCAGTGCACGAGCGTTTCAGCAAACGCTGAGGAATTAAGGGCGAAAACAGCGATTAAGGTAATAACCAACAGGAAACTGCGTTTAGTTAATTTCATGAATTTGACCTCCTTTTTTTAATTACAGATGTTGCGAAGCAAAACATGCTATGTGCGCGAGCCCCCTTTCTTTTTGAAGCTCAAAGTAGCTCTTACAGGTAGATGGTCAGATGACCAGTTCTGGATAACTTCCACATTCTCCACATTGATCTCTGGCGTCACGAAAATGAAGTCGATACGAACAGTAGCTTCGTTCTTGCTCAGAGACAAATATGGGAAAGTCGGTTGTTCTTGGTTGGATTCCGTAGCCACATCTAGTAAAACTTCGGTGATCTTCTTATAAGCAGGAGAGCCGGGTTGCTCGTTCCAGTCTCCGGCTAAAACTACGGGTGTAGCGATGTTTTCTAGATGAGTACGAATCAGTTCAACATGTTCTAGCCGTTCTCCTTGTGTTAATCCAAGGTGGGTGACCATGAACGTTACGGGCTGTTCTCCAACTAACACTTTAGCAATGGCCACAGAACGATCCTCATTGGTTCCCCTTTTTGGCAGTAGTATACTGTCTTGTTTCAGCACAGGAAAACTGGTGAGAATGGCATTGCCAAACTGGGCTGGATCATTGAGCGCCGGTGCATAGTGGTAGGACATGTTTAGGGATTTCGCAAGGTAATGGCTCTGATCAATATTGTGCGAACGCACTTCATTGCGGTTATCCACTTCTTGTATGCCAATGAGTTGAGCTTGGGAATGCTTCAAAACATCCCGGGTCCGCTCAAGATCTTGCACACCGTCAAGACCGCGGCCAGAACAAATATTATAGGTCAAAACTGTGAATTGGTCCTGCACAGAATCATCCTCCCATGGGCCACAAGCCAAACTTTGTTTTCCTCCGGGATAAAGTTGGTGTGAAATTTACAAAACGAAGTTAATTCAACATAATTTTAGCATATGTTGCCAGGGAAATCAAGTCCTACTTAATGGACGATAGAAAGTTTGTTATAAAGGAAAGAGTTGACAGAGAAGGGTTTGTAAGGTAGAGTTTAAATATATTGTTCCATTTACTTTATCCAAAACTTTATACGGATGGAAAATAAACTTTTGAGACTGGAGGGGTTATAATGATCAAAGTGGGCATGATTGGTGCCGGAGTCATGGGGGGAGTCCATGCTGCGGCCTACGGACGATTGTCCAATGCTCAGTTAACCACAATTTGTGACCTACGTCTAGAGAAAGCACAGAAATTGGCTGGGCCTGGGGTCAAAGTTGTAACGGATTATCACGAAATTCTTCAGAATCCGGAAATCGATGCGGTGGATGTTTGTGTTCCTACTTATTTACACAAGGAAATTGTCCTAGCCGCCGCTGCAGCTGGTAAACATGTCTTCTGTGAGAAACCTATAGCTCTTAGCGTTGAAGACGCCGAGGCTATGGTGCAAGCGTGCGAACAAGCTGGGGTGAAATTAGGCATTGGTCAGGTTGTTCGCTTTTTCCCGGATTATGCCAAGGCGAAGGATCTCTTGGCTAGTGGACGCATTGGAGAACCTAAGGTGGTTAGAACAGTTCGCGGAGGGGCATTTCCTATCTGGTCAGAGGATAACTGGTATGCGGACTTTTTCAAGAGTGGCGGACCCATTGTGGATCTGATGATTCATGACTTAGATTGGCTATTGTGGTTGTTTGGACCTGTGGAACGGGTTTTTGCTAAAAGCGTTCATATACCAGAACAGGCCGGTCAAGACCCTCTAGCTCACTCTTTGGTGACCTTGAGATTTGATAATGGGATTATTGCCCATCTGGAAGGAAGTTGGGCACAGCCCCCTGGCAGCCCTTTTACTACGTCGTTTGAAATTGCCGGAACTAAAGGATTGTATGAATATTCTAAAGAAAATAGCATGCCCTTAGTTCTAAGAACAGCACAGGGTGAGGAACGGGCAAAGTTTGTGCCTGAAAGTCCCTTGGCTTTAGAACCTTATACGGCACAAATAAAGGCCTTTATAGAAGCGGTTGTCAGTGATAGTGATGTACCTGTACCAGGTCAGGAAGCCATTAATGCCTTACAAGTGGCCTTGGCCGCTTGCCAGTCTGCCAAAACGGGAGATGTAGTGTTGTTAGGAGGTGGGCAGAATGATTAGAGTTGGTTTGATTAGTTTAGCCCATATGCATGGACTTAGCTATGCGCGGGCCCTTCAGTCTATATCTGATGCACAGTTTGTTGGTATTTACGATCGAGATGTGGAGCGTCGGGACAAGTACGCCAAGGAATTTGGGGTTACTAGTTTTGAGAATGTAGAGGCTCTTTTGGCCGAAGTCGATGCGGTAATGATTTGTTCTGAGAACTCTTTGCATGCAAAGTATACTCTAGCTGCGGCGAAAGCTGGCAAGCACGTCCTTTGTGAAAAGCCTCTGGCTACTAATCTTGATGATGGCAACGAGATGGTACGGGTCTGTAAAGAGCAGGGTGTACTTTTGCAGACTGCTTTTCCCATTCGCTTTTCAACTCCAGTGGTTCGGGCTAAGGAGATTATTGACAGTGGAGCCATCGGTAAAATCGTGGCAATTAGTGGCACTAACCATGGTAAAATGCCTCCTGGATGGTTTTTAGATAAAGAATTAGCCGGTGGTGGAGCGGTATTTGACCACACTGTCCATGTTACTGACATTATGCGTTGGTATTTAGGTAGTGAGGTAAAGGAAATCTACGCGGAAGTAGACACAGCCATACACGAAAATGTTGACATTGATGATGTGGGCATGCTCACTATGGAGTTTGAAGATGGAACTATTGCCACTCTAGATCCTAGCTGGTCGCGTCCGAAAACTTTTCCCACTTGGGGTGATGTGACCTTGAAGATCATCGGGACTAAGGGTAGCCTAAACGTTGACGCTTTTGCCCAGTCTGGAGAGGTCTTCTCTGACGAGGTTGGTCACAGTCAGTACTATTTCTGGGGCGATGATGCGGATAGGGCAATGGTTGAAGACTTTGTAGCTGCTATTCGAGAGAAGAGAGAGCCACGGGCTACCGGCTTAGACGGATTGCGAGCTACCGAAGTGGCCCTAGCTGCCTATGAGGCTGCTCGCCAGCTGAAACCCATTAAACTTAGATAAACCGAAAAATAAAATGCGTTCCTTCTTTCTCGAAGGGACGCATTTTTTAGATACAAATAACGTTAATCCACAATCCGGTATTCATCAACTCGATCCCGATCTTCATCGGTTGTAAGTACATCGACGTAGTCTAAGAACTCGGAGAAGACCAGAGTACTGGCTCCCACTATTTTAACCCGCTCCTTAAGTTGGCTGGGTATAATGGTATATGTCCGCTGTCCATGGAAGGGCAAAACTCTTTTTCTCACAGTCTTGCGGACCCGTTCGATCCCAAGGGGGTGAAGGACTTCCATCGTTGATCCTCCCAAAATAATCGCAGCAGGATCGAACATGTTAATCAGATTGGCTATCCCGGTTGCCAGATAGTCGAGGCAATCATTGACAATTGAAAGGGCTACGGGGTCGTTATCCTTGGCTGCAAGCACAACTGGTTCTAAAGAAATCTCGGCAGGGGATCCGTGATGATATGTAGTGATTTTCGTCTTTGCCCCAATGGCCAACATTTGGATTGCTCTGTTAAGGATAGCCGGCTCAGCAGCCATCACCCCTAGGCAACCTCGGTTTCCGCATTTACAAGGGAATCCAGCTGGCTCAACCGTGGTGTGGCCGAATTCACCGGCACTTCCGGAGGCGCCGCCGTAGATGCGGTTATCGATAATAATCCCTGCTCCAATCCCTGTTTCCACAGAAACAAAAATTAAATTACTAATTTTCTGGCCGGCACCCATGAGCTTTTCTCCTAGGGCAGCGGCGTTTGTGTCGTTGTCGATTCTTATGGGAAGAGAAAAATTATGTTCCAGAGCGTCGTAGAGGGGCACATCCGTAAAACCGAGGCTGGACGAGTACAGAATATTCTTTTTGTCTCGATCCAAGAGCCCGGGTGTGGCCACTCCGATACCTAAGATGTTAGGCCCTAGGTTTTTGCTTGTTTTGAGGATTTGCTTAGTATAATTCACTATGTCCTGTAAAAAAACTTGTTGGTCGCTCAAATCTGGTGTAAAACTATTGGTGATTAGGGATTTACCATCGAGATCTAAGACAGCCACGGTGGTTTTTTTGACCCCAATATCTATACCAATGGCCAGACGGGATGTGGGCTGGAACTCCAGAAGAATGGGGCGCCTTCCTCCACTTGATTCTCCTGTGCCAATCTCTGCAACCAATTCTTCCTGCAATAATTCCTCTACCAAGACGGAGACAGTAGTCGGACTCAGTTTGGTTGTCTTTACTAGCTCGGCCCGGGAAATGGGACCGTGAGCCCGTATATATTTAAGCAAAGTGCCAATATTCATTTGTTTAATGATCTTGGCATGGGCGTTTCTACGCATGGGCTGAACCCTCCTATTGTGGTAATTCCATCAAGTTGCACAAATTCCTTTTTTCTACAGTCCCAGCAAGCGTCTCCAGTCTAGCGAGGATGATAGTGCTAATTTGAGGACTTCTCCATCCATGTGTTTGGGAACCTCAATGCCCAAGAGATGAAGGATAGTGGGGGCAATGTCTACAGTATTGGCGCGCCCATGAACGTAACCGCTATGGATACCGGCGCCACTGAGCAACAAGGTAGTGTGTTGAGTTTCAGGCACGCCGTGTATTCCTCCTCCGTTGCCACTCGTGAGAACATAACCTGGTCTTGGGGCGACTACAATATCACCTAGGGCGTAAGGATCCGCATGTTTGGCGATCAACTCATCTTTAGTGAAAGTGTCTGTATTTGGAATATCCTTTAGCATGGAGAGTAGTTGCTCGTATCGCCCTTGGTCTAAACGACCTTCGCGGATATAGAGGAAAATGCATCCGGCCGTGATAGCCACTAAATCAGTATCTGGGGCAATCTGGTCGTTTTTGGTAGCCACCGAAAAACCGGCCCGTTTTATAACGTCTAAGAGCTTTGGTGCTGCTTCGGGTAAGGAGTTTTCAATCATACCATGGTCAGAGGCTACAATAAAGGTAGTGCCCTCTAGTTTATCCTGTTTGGCTAAGTAGTCCATGATCGCCCCTATGTCCGCATCGGTTTTACTCAAAACCTCTTGCATATTGTAGGGTCCACGGCGATGCCCTTGCGTATCCACATCCATATCCAAGTAGATCATTAAATCGGGGTCATGGCTTTCTAAGGCTTTAATAAATGAAGCGGGGCCGTGCTCTTTATAAGAGATTGCTTGGCGACCTTCTAAAAGAAAGTGGGCTAATTCCACGGTCACTAGATTGTGCTCTGCAAGGATCTCTGGAAGTGTGGGCACCTGTATATCCCTTAATGGGCTACGGTATCGGTCTAAAGCCCGGTCATAACGGCTATTATTGGGTATTCCTGTTTTATTGGGATAAGCCCCCGTTAGAATAGAAGTGTGATTGGCAGTAGTGGTTGAGGGAAACACCCCTTGTGCCCTAGCATACCAAACTCCGTCATCGGTGAGCTTTCGTAAGTTGGGTAGATCGTACATAGCCATATAGTGGGGGCTAAAGCTATCTAGGATAATGAGTACTACCCGATCTGCGTGGCGGGTTTTGGCGTTAGCCCGAACTACGAAGGGACCAAAGGCACTGAGGGCAAGGCATACTGCTAGGGCGAGAAAGAATGTTGTTTCAATTTTCATGGTGATGCTCCTTTTCGTTGGCAGTTTATTTGTTATGCAAAGAATGATTGGGCGGAATTGACAATCACGCCTGGCGTTGTTACACTAAACATAAAGATATCTCACCAATACCTACTAACTTTATTTTTATTACGTATAAAGTATTCTGCCTTTAGAAGCGTAAGTCCTTCAGAAAATATGGACTTTCGTGAGAAAAGAGGGACAAGAGGTATTTGAAAATAGATTGACCAGGGAGGAGCTATTCTAATGATTAAACGTTTTGATTTGCATATGCATACAAACTTTAGCGATGGAGGGAACGGTCCAAGAGAAAGTCGACAAGGCGGTGGAACTGGGTCTG
>CAZAJB010000086.1:3094-8162 GCA_964485345.1 uncultured Clostridiaceae bacterium | reverse complement strand
GTGGACCTTTACGCGATTGTACCATGTAAGCCGTGAAAAAACAAAGGGTCGTGAAACTTCCCGTCGTGCCCATTAACCGCAATGAGCTACGGCCGAAATGTGTAATGGATATCATGGCGGATCGTTACCAACCCTTGATGAGCGGTTTTTGGGTTTTTTCGCCATAGAACAGATTATATAATACGAAATTAACTATTGACGTCTAATAAAAATGATGGTAACATTACATTAAATGAAATCGTTAACATGAAAAACAGCCTTTTATGGGGATATTGATGAAAACGTTTCCCTAAAAAGGTACGAGGAGAAGATGCCCATGGGAATCAAAAAGGTCGCGAGACTAGCAGGGGTATCGCCCACAACCGTCTCCCGTGTTTTAAATGACGCGAAAAACGTGAGTGATGACACGAGAGAAAAGGTGTTAAAAGCTATTGAGCAAAGTGGCTATCGGCCAAATCAAATCGCCCGAGGGTTACGACTAGGCAGCTTCCGTTCCATCGGCCTTATCGTCCCTGATATTACCAACGAATTCTTTGCCACCATCGCTCAAGCCATCGAAGATGAATTGCACGAAGAGAATTACAATCTTTTTCTCTGCAATACGAGAGAAGATCGACGTGAGGAACGCAAGTATATCAAAGCACTCTTAGATAAGTTTGTAGATGGCATTATCTTCGTATCAGGCGGGTTCGAAGAGAACTTAGATCTCTTCCAGAGTGGCATTCCCTTTGTGGCCATAGACAGAAGACCGAAAATGGATGCCGTAAACTTCATTACCAGTGCCAATCACGAAGGCGGGTACATGGCCACCAAGCATCTTATCCAAAATGGTTGCCGCAGAATCCTGATGATTCGAGATGAAAGAGACGTCGGCCCGATGGTGTCCAGACATGAAGGCTATGTCCAATGCTTAAAGGACTATAACATTGACTATGATAAGAAACTCGTGGTCCGCCTTCCTGTAGATCGCAGTGCTATTGTAGAATACCTTCTTAAGCACAATGGGCGACTCGACTTTGATGGGATTTTTGCCGGAAACGATGTCTTAGCCATCGCCGCATGTCACACTCTGTTGAAACTTGGCTACGACATTCCTGGTGACGTTCAAGTAGTGGGATTCGATAACATTAATGAGTCAAAGTATTATAATCCCAGCATTACGACCATCTCTCAACGCACTGAGGAGTTGGGGAGACGGAGCGCAAAACTGTTGTTGGAGCTTATCAAAGATCCGAAGCGAGAACCGGTTACAGAAACACTTCCTGTGTCCTTAGTAAAACGAGGCTCAACAAAGTAGACGCAACCGGTCACTATGGGGGGTGATAAGTAAGATTAAAGCTAGGCAATGGTGCAGTAGACTTTGAGACAATTTCGAGGAGGATTATACGATGAAAAAACTAATTACGATTACCCTAGTTCTTTCTTTACTGCTAATGGCGAGCTTTAGCGTATTTGCTCAAGACTTGCTAGAAGACGCCGTTCCTAAAGGAAACTACCGTGTTGCAGTTCTGTTGAAAACCCTTGCCAACCCCTTCTGGGTTGATATGCAAGAAGGTATCGTAGAAGAAGCCGCTCGTCTAGGTGTTGAAGTTGACATCTTTGCCGTTGCTCAAGAAGGCGACGCAGAAGAACAGCTCCGCTTGTTTGAAAACGTTCTAGCCAGAGAGTACGACGGAATCGCATTTGCACCAATCACGCCCGTTAACCTGATTCCTGTTATCAGCAAGGCTAACGATCTCGGAATTCCCGTTGTCAACCTTGATGAGGCAGTACCTTTTGACACCCTTCGCGATCGTGGAGCCTTCGTGTACTCCTTTGTTACCACAAACAACGTAAACGTGGGCCAACAAGCTGCTGAGTTCGTCATCGAAAAGCTTGGCGCTGAAGGCGGAAAAGTAGCTGTAATCGAAGGTATGGCCGGTAACGTATCCGGTGATGACCGCAGAGATGGTTTCACCAACAGAATTAAGCAAGAATCGAACATCGAAGTCGTTGCCAGTCAGCCAGCTAACTGGGATCGCACGCAAGCACTTAACGTAGCCACCAACATCCTTAACCGTCACCCTGACCTCAAAGCCATCTACGCTGCTAATGACACCATGGCTCTTGGTGCTCTCCGAGCAGTTGAAAACCTAGGTTTGAACGTAATCGTTGTTGGAACCGACGGAGTTCCCGAAGCCATCGAAGCTGTAAAAGAGGGACGTTTGGCCGCTACAATCGCCCAAGACCCAGCCATGATCGGCAAAGTTGGTCTAAGACTTCTTGTTGAAGCATTGAATATTCCAAGACAAGTAGACGTACCTTCACTCGTAGTAAAACCGTAAGAGTAATTTAGAGATTTGCCTGCGATCCACTGGTACCAGTGGATCGCACAACTCTTTATGAGACTTAGGAGGTGAGGATCAGTGAGTCAACCTCTCGTGGAAATGGAAAACGTGAGTAAGACGTTTGGTGCGACACGAGCTCTCGATAATGTGAGTATGACGATTTGGCCAGGGGAAGTTCACGTCCTTCTAGGCGAAAATGGTGCCGGAAAATCTACTCTCATGAAGATTCTCTCTGGCGTTTACCAAGCATCCGAAGGTACTATTCGCGTTGCAGGCGAGGCGGTAGAACGCTTGAACCCAAAGCTAGCCCAGGAAGCGGGTATAGCCATTATTCATCAAGAACTAAGCGTAATTAACGAGATTTCCATTGCTGAGAACATTTTCTTGGGGCGTCTCCATGGAACTGGTGCCCTTTTCAACCGAAAACAACTTGAGAAAGCAAGCGCAGAGGTCATGGCCAGAGTTGGGTTACATATGGACCCGAGTTGGCCGGCTGGATCGCTGAAAATATCCCAGAAGCAGTTGGTGGAAATAGCTAAGGCCTTATCTGTTGGAGCTCGAGTTATTGTCATGGATGAACCCACATCCTCTCTGACCCCAGAAGAAGTTGAAGGACTCTTTCATATAATTCGTGAGCTGCGTAATGACGGGGTAGGAATTGTATATATCTCACACAAACTTGAAGAAATCATGGAAATCGGTGATCGCGTCACCGTACTCAAAGACGGAGGACTCGTCGGTACTCGAGTCTTGGATGACGAGGTAACTCCTGAGCTGTTGGTGCAAATGATGGTGGGGAGTGACCTGTCCAGCAAATATGATAAATCGGATAACAATGATCGGGAAATCAGTGCAAACGCACCTGTTACCTTAAAGGTAGAAGGTCTCACTCGCTTTGATGGACGCTGCAAGGATGTTTCCTTTGAAGTCCGGCGCGGTGAGATCCTAGGATTCTTTGGTCTCGTCGGTTCAGGGCGCACAGAAGCCATGCGTGCCTTAATCGGTGCGGATCCAGTTCGTCAAGGGACCGTTTACATCCAAGGCGAACCCGTCCGCGTAACAAATCCCCAGGTGGCGTTGAAACATGGTATCGGGCTCATCCCCGAAGATCGTCGCCATGAAGGATTTTGCCACAATTTCCCTATCTGGAAGAATATAAGCTTACCTTTAATCGCCAAAACATCCAAGGCTGGTGGCCTTTGGGGTCTCGTTAATGAGAAGCAGGAGCGAGAAAGGTCAAAAAGGGTTGTGGAGCAACTGCGAGTCCGTTGTGCTTCTTTGGAACAACCCATTACCCAATTAAGTGGTGGAAACCAGCAAAAGGTCGTACTCGGGAAATGGTTAGACACAGGCTTGAGTACATTTATCTTTGATGAGCCCACCAGGGGCATTGATGTAGGCGTTAAGGCTAGCATTTATGACATTATCAAGGAGTTGGCCGACGAGGGCAAGAGCATTCTGGTTGTATCATCCGAACTGCCGGAACTGCTATCCCTGTGCCATCGAATTCTGGTATTTAGGGAAGGCTCTATTGTTGCGGAGTTCCCGATCGGTCAGGCGACCAAAGAAAACGTGCTTTATGCCGCCACTTCGAAAATTAAAGGCCAAGGGGTTGGAGTTCAATGAAGAAGGATATTCGTTTTTACTGGCAGAGGTTAGGCACCCTTGCGATCTTCGCTCTACTCATGATCATCATGGGCACATTGTCTCCTCAGTATTTCCTTAGTCGCAATAACATCATCCAGATTTTCTTGCAGTCCGCAATCAATGTGCTGATCGCAATTGGAGTGTTCTTCCCCATCTTGATCGCCGGGATTGACCTGTCCGTTGGTTCCGTGTTAGGGTTAACCGGTATGGTGTCGGCTCTTTTGATGAGCAATGGATGGGATATGATACCGGCTGTCTTAGTAGGTGGTGTACTTTTGGGGGCCTTTTTGGGGTTCTTGAATGGTACTCTGGTGGTCACGACCAAACTGCACCCGTTCATTATCACTCTCGGATCGAACATGATCTTCCGCGGTCTGACGTTAACCATCTCTGATGCACGGCCTGTCTACAATCTGCCGCGCCAGTTTAGCCGCACAATCGCCGGCTACGTCGGACCCATTCCTGTTCCAGTGATCATTGCCATCGCGGTTGCTTTGATTTTTGCCTTTGTCACGCTCAAGACCAAGCTCGGAAGAGGTATTTACGCCCTAGGTGGAAATGAAGAGGCAGCTTGGCTCTCCGGTATTAACACCAAACGTTTGAAAGTTGTTGTGTTCATGTTCTCCGGACTTTGCGCAGGAATTGCCGGTATCGTCATGACGGCACGTATGGGTGCTGCCGAACCTTTGGCTGGAAGTGGCTATGAGAGTTACGCCATCGCTTCTGCCATCATCGGCGGAACTAGTTTCTTTGGCGGAATTGGTAACATTTTCGGTGTTGTGGTTGGTGCCCTCATCATTGGCCTCATCAACAATGCATTGAACATTCTCAATGTCCAGACGTACATGCAACAGATCGTCATGGGTCTCTTGATCGTGGGATCTGTTACTCTGGACAGACTGCTTACCCGCAGTTCACAGAAGGAGTGATAGAATAATGCAAGTCTCAGTATCTGTAATGTGTATGGACTACAAAAATATGGAGAATCAGTTTACGATTCTCAATGACTTTACTGATGCGTATCATTGGGATATCATGGATGGGAACTATGTTCCTAATGTGAGCTTGAACTTTGAAATGCTCGAAACGCTGGC
>CAZAJB010000086.1:0-3084 GCA_964485345.1 uncultured Clostridiaceae bacterium | reverse complement strand
CGCTCGCACCGAAGATAAATAGGCCAGTACAAGCCCAACTGATGACGGTGCGTCCCCAGGATTTTGTGGAGCGGCTCATTGATCAAGGAGTGAGCGAGATCTGTTTCCACATTGACACCGTCAACAGGCAGATTTTCCGGCTGATGAACCTGGCTGACAAGGCAAAGGTGGGCGTAGGTATGGTCTTAAATCCCCTGGAAACGGTGGATTCTCTGCAATACGTTTTGGAGCGTTTGGATACGATTACTGTGATGACAGTGGATCCCGGATTTGCCGGGCAACCCTTTATTCCTGAGATGCTCAGTAAAATCACATTGCTCAAGGAACTGAAGATCCGACATGGTTATAAGTACCAGATTGAAGTAGACGGTGGCGTGAACCAGCGAACCTTTGAGCAGTTGATGGACGCCGGAGCGGAGAGGTTTATTTTAGGTAGTTCGGGCTTGTTTAACTTGGCTGACAACCTGCCAGATGCGGTCAGCAAAGCTCGCTCTTACATTCCGTTCAAGAATAAATAGCTACAGGGTGTGATGATTGATGGTCGCAATTCAAAGTGCACTAGGTATTGATATCGGAGGCACTAATGTTCGCCTTGCTCATGTAAACAAGGATCTGGAGATCCTGCGTTCGATGAAGAGAAAGGTAGAGGACGTTAAGGCAGACCTTGTAACCTTTTTAATTACCACTGTTGGCGAGTTTATTCGGGAGGCGACGACACCGATTGGTGCCATTGCCATTGGTGTTCCAGGAATTGTGAGTTCAGCCGGTGAAGTCCTTTCATGTCCAAATCTCGATCAGAGCATTGTTGGATTAAACTTGAAAGAGGAACTTTTCTCGAGGTTTCAAATACCGGTCTTCGTGCATAAGGACGTTAATTTCATCCTCTACGGCGAGTATCGAACCCAGCGTACTACGCCCGAGGATAGTGTGATTGGCTTTTATATTGGAACTGGCGTCGGTTGTGCTACTGTTATCGGTGGTCAGCTTCTGACCGGAGAGAGAGGGTTCGCTGGCGAGCTCGGACACACTCCCCTCAGAGGAAAAAGCGATCCATGCAATTGTGGTAACAGTGGTTGCTTTGAAATCTATGCCTCTGGACGCACCCTTGTGGACATTACCCAGAGGGCGGGAACCAATATCGCCGACGTCTTCGTTAATCCCGAACATGCTGACGATATTGAGGAATGGCTCAGTAATCTGACACTGGGAATCACGGCCACCATCACCTTTGTTGATCCAAAACTTGTGATTATTGGCGGCGGAGTCCCCGATATGAAAGGATTTCCATTCGAACGCCTTGAACACAAGATTCGCTCACGCTCAAGACACCCCCTAGTGGAGAAGGACCTGATCATCAAGCGATCCAATGCTGGACCACTTGGCGGATGTCTGGGAGCTGCAATGTTTTGCTTCGATGCAATGGAAGAAAACTAAACCCGAAATGGGGGGCTGATGCCTTCCATTTCTAGCTTAGAAGGAGTCTTGCCTGACTTTAAGGCATGAAATCACCAAGGAGGAAAGATATGCTTAAACGTACTATTTTACCTATCACTCTCGAAGATTTTTACACGGATATTCCGGCAAATTGCACAGAACCAGTCTTGATTCGCAACATAAGTGACATGGTCTCACTGTTTATAGACGGAGAAGAGGCTCTTCAAGAGGGAGATAGGGAGCTCTACAGGTTCTGGACAATTGAACCCGCCCCCGGAGAGGCTGGAGAGTTGGCCTATGGGGTTACCGAACTCTATGCTGGTACAATTGGCAGTGAGTTTAATATGACACACGGACACTATCACGCAGGCAGTGGTGCAGAGCTTTACATGGGACTAAAGGGAAGCGGCCTCTTACTCTTGCAGAACAGGGAAGGCGACCTTGAGACGATTGAGTTTGGGGAACGCACGATAACCTATATCCCCAGCGGGTGGGGACATCGTATGGTGAACACCGGTGATGAAAACATGACGTTCATTGCTGTGTGGCCAACAGGTATTGATCACGATTATGATGCTATGTACACCCACAACTTTAAGGTGCGGGTCTTGAAAACGGAAGATGGCGTGAAGATTGTTCCCAGGTCTGAGGACTAAAAAGGAGGCGTGCATTGTGATTGCGATTGGAAGTGACCATGCTGCTTTTGAGTTCAAAGAGGAAATGAAGCAGTTCCTTGATGAGAAAGGTATTGCGTATAAGGATTTTGGAACGCATTCAACAGATAGGGTGGACTACCCTACGTATGGGGAAGCTGTTGCCAAAGCAGTTGCCAGTGGGGAGTTTGAAAGAGGGATCATTTTCTGTGGAACAGGAGTGGGGATCTCGATTGCTGCCAACAAAGTGCGGGGTATCCGTGCCGTAGTCTGCAGCGAACCCTATTCGGCCAAGCTCTCTAGGTTGCACAATGACACGAATATTCTCTCCCTAGGAGCGCGAGTTGTGGGTACAGAGTTGGCCAAGATGATTATCGAAGTATGGCTAGAGACACCGTTTGAAGGTGGAAGGCATGGCGAGAGAGTGAAGATGATTGGCAAGATAGAAGGCTCCAACGAGTAGAAATCAAAGTGGAATTTCGACCAGTTCCGGCAGAGCATCATGGAACTGGTCGTTTTTCATTTAAGAATGACATTTGGTGATGTCCTTCTTTTTTTTATGATCCAACACTCATAGCCAGGAAGGTTGCCGGGAGATTGAAGCTAGAACGAAAAATTCCGCAATTCCCCCTTCCTAGGAGGGATACAGAACCTACTCTAGAATGATCTGATACGGGTTGTGAAAAAGAGTTTGGATCCACCCTGAGTGATGAAGGGATTTGATTGCTCAGGGTGGTTTGTTTTGTGGAGGGAGGCCATTCATTGTCAAGTCAGTACAAAAAGACGCTGTACGCATGTTATTTGGGTTTCATCACACAGGCCATAAACAACAATCTTGCACCTCTGTTTTTTGTGGTGTTCCACGATAGGTTTGGTCTAACCTTTGAGATGCTCGGACGTTTGGTGGTTCTAAACTTTGGAACACAGATTTTCGCGGACATTGTTTCTGTAAAGTACGTGGATAGGATCGGTTATCGTGCCGCGGCCATCATCGCCC
>CAZAJB010000085.1:0-8236 GCA_964485345.1 uncultured Clostridiaceae bacterium | reverse complement strand
TCACCGAGACCCCACCTTTTTAGAAATCTGCAAAGTATTCCGGATAGTCCGAGGTCAGCCCCTCTTTTTCCACAATCACCAAGCGCAGGTGGTCACCCATGATCTCTTTGGATCCTTGGGCATCCCCTTGTTTCAGGGCCTCAAAGATAGCTTGATGTTGACGGAGGATCTTATCCCAGCGAAAGTCGTGGGACAAACGAAGAACTCTAACTCGGAGGAAATCATAATTGAGCTGTTGCACCATATTCCAGGTACGCTCTTTGCCACAAGCCCGAAAAATTGTGGCGTGAAAATCATCGTCTAGGGACAGCATTTGTAGGTAATTCCTGTTGCGATAACTGATCTCTTGCGAAGCTAGGTTCGACTCGAGCCGAAAAATATCATCCTTGCTTAGGCAGCCCGCGGCTTCCTGAATCACCGCAGTTTCCATCAGTTCCCGGACAAAGCGCCCCTCCTCAAGACCCTTTAGATCAATGAGTGATACGTAGGTGCCCCTCTGTGGATAAACATCCACTAATCCGTCCTGCAACAGGTGCACAAAGACCTCACGAACCGGGGTGCGGCTCACCTGAAACTCATCGGAAACTTCCTGTTCAGACATTTTGGTGCCAGGCTTTAAATCAAGATGAAGTATGTTCGAACGGAGCGTTTCGTACACATAATCACGTGCAGATCCTCGTCCTTTATGATTTGGTTTAGCTGGAAATTCTAGTATCAGAATCGCCCCCCTGACTAATACTACCATGGTAGTATACTGTAATATTATCGAACAATCTTTATAAAGTCAACAATCTTTTAACCCTGCCTTCTTTACACACCGGGGTAGGCATTGAATCCCCCATCCACATTCACCACGGTACCGGTCACAAAAGAGCTGGCATCTGAGACAAGCCAGAGTAGTGCCCCGATTAGGTCCCCAGGCTCGCCAAAGCGCCCCATGGGTGTATGATCCACAATTTTCCTTCCCCGTTCCGTCAGTTCTCCATCGGGCTGAATCAGAAGGGAGTAATTCTGCTGCCCGATGAAAAACCCAGGAGCGATGGCGTTCACCCGAATTTCCCCCCCAAACTCCTCGGCCAAGTAGACGGCCAACCATTCGGTGAAGTTGTTGATGGCGGCTTTCGCACCAGCGTACGCCGGCACCCTGGTCATAGGATGAAACGAGGCCGCAGAGGAAATGTTCACGATACTTCCCTTGCCTTTCTGGGCGAGGAGTTGGCCAAAGATCTGGGTGGGCAAGAAGGAACCGAGAAAATTCAGGTCGAAAACAGCCCGCACACTATCGAAGTCCAGTTCAAAAAAGGTCCTTTCCTGGCTTGTGGTGGCCTCTGGTCGATTCCCTCCGGCACCATTGACTAAGATGTCCATGCCGCCGAACTGCGTGACAATTTCCTCCCGAGCTTTTGTCAGAGCTTGAGCATCCAGGACATCGCAGGCTAAAGCAAGGGCCGTGCCCCCTGCAGCCCGAATGTCCTCTGCCACACGCTCCACCGCCTCTAGTCTCCGGGCCATGACCACAACTTTCACTCCAGCCTTACCTAAGGCCCTGGCCATTTCTCCGCATAAAACGCCGCTGCCCCCTGTTATCACTGCCGTCTTACCCTTTAGATCAAAGAGATTCTGGGTGTTGCCTGCCATCACACTCACACTTCCTTTCGAGAGATAAATTGAAACGAGCAAAAATCAAAGCTTGAACCGGGAAGGAAGATGAAGCGCACCTGAGCCCTGCCCCTGACTGGCTCCAAGGGGAACACTTGGGCCCGGTACTCCGAGCCACCGAGAAATTCCACCTGCCTTCGTTCTTCTCCCGCGTCTCTCTTGAAGCTAATCTGGATCATGGTCCGATCGAGGGGGGTACGTCCACGTAAGAGGATCGCTGTGACACCGCCGGGGCCAAAGTCTAGCTCGCCAAAGTCAATGGTCACATTATTGCCGATCTCTTCCACATTGGAGCCCCGCACAACATAGCTATCGCCATAGATTTGCTCGTAGTCCGCGGCTTCGATACTGGTAAAGGCTCTGTCTAGCCGAGCACAGGAGAACCCCTTAATATGCATTTTATCCTGGGTCACAATCCACAGGGTAGTAACCCCTTTCAGCACCTTGCGAAGCTTGTAGCTGTCTGACTGGTAGACATTCCACTTCGACTCCTTCTCATAGATCGTCTCGAGCAGGAGGGTACTACCAGCTTCCCCCGGCTTGCCTTGCCAAATCTGCACCGGGTAGGGATCTGAGCTCAAGGCAAAAAACCAAATGGTGACGGTGTCCGAACCATCCACTCCAAAGTCTAGATCGGTGAAACCAACCTGCGTTTCCTCGCCCCGAGCGGTTGCCACGCCCCGTTCATTCCCACTGGTCACCTCGCCCACGCTCTGATCGTAAAGGCCAGCGGAGACGAACTCATAGGGGTTTTTGCAGAGCTTGCCCAAGCCCGCCACTGTAAACCCCATTTCGGCAAAGAGCCGCACAGAGTCCGTACCATTCCTGCTTAAGGCGCGCAGGCGAAAACGTCCATCGCCTTGGGCTGTTAGCAGCACCCCATCTTGCTCCACCTGGGCGGTGGCCAGCTTCGAATCGATACCGCCAGAGGTCACCACCCGCCATTCGAGATCCCGGTAGGAGGTATTGGCTGGATAGAGCTTGGCTTGCACTCTCATCTCCCGGCGCTCCGGGTTGAAGGTCCGCTCGCCGTCTGTCATCAATTCAATTTTGCGCAGGGGAATCTCGCCTACTTTACCCGTAAGACAGGCACAATCGCCGTTTTCTAACTGGGCCGAAATGCCCAGGGCAGAGCTAGGTTCTGCCCCTCGCGACCGGTAGGTGGCCACCTGGCTCGGAAGCCCGGGAGAGGATACCTGCACCTCAATCGTACCGGGTTCGAGGGTCGAGGCGATCATGGCCAGGAGCTTACCGCTAAAGAGCCTGCGGCTTGTGCCCTTGTATTGATCATAATCTGTGCTATCACCATTATCTAGGCCCACTAAGCGCCCTGCGCCCCTGACCTTGACATCCACCCGGTTCGTGGCATTTTCCACCGGATTGCCCTCCTGATCTTCCATGGCTATCTCCAGGAAAATCAGATCCCTGCCAGAGGCTGGCATCTCTTCCCGGCTGGACCTAAGCGTTATTCGGGCCGCATCACCGAAGGAGCGCCGAACAGAGCTGGCCACAACTTCCCCCTCATCATTATAGGCCAAGGCCTTGAGGTAGCCTGTCTCATATGGAACTTTCCAGCTGGCAGTGTAGAGGAACTGGGGCTGGCGCAGATCGCGGCGTCCAATTTCCCGTCCATTGAGCTCTAGGCTCACCACAGGAGCGTTCGAGGCGACCCTGACATCGACCTCTTGCCCCGGGCTGAAGTCCCAGTAGGGAAAGAGGTGGACCATGGGCTGCTGCTTGTGATCGGTCCAGGCAGCCTGGAAAATATAGTAGGAGTCTTTGGGAAACATGGCGGTATCCACCTGACCAAAATAGGAGTTCTTGGTGTGATAAGGCGTAGGCTCCCCGATATAATCAAAACCGGTCCAAATAAACTGCCCGAGGGAAAAGGGAGTTTCTTGCTCCACATGGAGGCAAGCTTCGGTGCTTTCAGCTCCCCAACTCACGGCGGAATTTCCCAGGGCTGAGCACTGCTGGTCATCATCGGCCAGGATGGGTTGCTCCAGGGGAAAATGATAGATACCCCGGCTTTGCACAACCGAACAGGTCTCGCTGCCATAGATCACCCAGTGCGGGTACTTTTGGTGATGGTCCTGATAGAGCTTGGAGCCATAATTGTAGCCCACCGCCTGCAAGAGTTCAGCGCACTTCTGCGTCTTCTCCCAGGGAAGGTAGTTCGATCCAAAGGTTATGTAGCCGTTCCCTTGCGGATCATGCTGGCGCACTGCATCGAACAAAATCCCGGTGAGCTCCAGGCCCCGCTCTCCAAGGTGGGTGTCGAAGACTTCGTTGCCCATGCTCCACATGAGTAGACTAGGGTGATTGCGATCCCGTCTCACCCAGCGGCCTACATCACCTTTTCCCCACTCATTAAAAAAGCGGGCGTAGTCATAGGGAGTCTTGGGGCGTTCCCACATATCAAAGGCTTCCGAAACAATGAAGAACCCGAGCCGATCAGCTAACTCCATGAGGGCCTTAGCAGGTACACTGTGGGCGGTGCGAATGGCGTTAACTCCCATATCTTTGAGGATCTTGAGGCGGCGCTCTAGGACGTCCTTGTTGAAGGCCGCTCCTAGGGCCCCTAAGTCATGATGTTCGCACACACCCTGCAATTTCAGCTTCTGCTCATTGACAATCAAGCCCTCGTTTGGATCGAGGACGACATGCCTAAAGCCCAGATCCTGAGCTACAGAATCTAGGAGTTCCTTGTCTCCGGGTCTCTCCAGGGTAGTCACGAGCTGGTAAAGGGCTGGGGAGTCGGGGCTCCAGAGCTCGACCCCTGCTACTTCCAAACTCTGACGGTCTAGCGTCACACCTAAATTTGAGTCGATCATACGGCTGGAACGAGCGAGGACCTGGTCTCCCCGGAAGACTGTGTGTGTTAAACTGACGAGGCTCCCGGAGCCTAAGACCACCTCGCTTTCTATCTCTACCTCCCAGCGCTGGAGGTCTCCCTCGCTTCTCTTGCTAGAAACGTAAAGGCCGTCTGTGACCAAGTAGTCCATCTGGCGAGTCTTGAGCCAGACATCGCGATAGATGCCGGCCCCCGAGTACCATCTGCTATTGGGAGATTGGTGCAACACCTTCACCAAGATTTCGTTTTCACCAGCAACCAAGGCCTCTGTGATCTCTAGTTCAAAGGATATGTAGCCGTTCTTGTGATCCCCAATCCACTTCTGGTTTACATAGACAGAGCACTCCATATAAACTCCTTCAAAATAGAGGAAGACATGGGGTTCGTCTGTAAAATCCAAGTATCTGCGGTACCAGCCAATGCTGTCTTCATACAAGTTTGTCGTGTCATAAATCAGCCAGTCATGGGGCAAATCCACCGGCAAAAACCTAAGCCGAGCTGGGTCTGTCACCTCAAGGCCACTCTTGGCAAACTCCCATCCATCACCTAGCAATATACGTTCCACTGCTTAACCCCCTCGCCGAGTCCTAGTTCCTGTCGTTTCGGTTTATCCTTGTCACATTCCTGCCCATCTGTTGCGCCGCCAGACCGATGGACGGCCGCAGTCCACTTGCCCTATAGCAGTACTATATGGTAGATATTGCTTTTGGGTAAATTTTGCGTCACTAAAGTAAAATAAGAATTGACTTCTACCAAGGCCTATTATATCATCAAAGTATACTACCATGGTAGTATAAAGAAAGTGGAGGGAAGCTATTATGGGAAAGACATGGTCCGATCGACGCCGATCGATGAGCAACTACCTAAGCCAATACTGGAGCCTCTATTTGATGCTGGCCATTCCCCTTGCCTTTTTTGTCATTTTCCGCTATGTCCCCATGGCCTATATCCAAGTGGCATTCAAGCGATATAGCTTAATTATGAGCCCCTGGGAAATGCCCTGGGCGGCCAATAATGGATTTGAGTATTTCATTCGTGCCTTCCAGAATCAAGATTTCATTTATGCAATCCGAAACACCTTGGGGTTAAACTTCCTTGATCTGGTGGTTGGCTTTCCTGCTCCCATCATCCTGGCTTTACTCCTGAACGAGCTGGCTTTCCCTAGATTCAAGAAACTCACCCAGTCGGTGGCCTATATGCCCCACTTTCTCTCCTGGATCATCATTGCGGGCATGGCCAAGCAGTTGTTTGCGCCAACGAATGGCCTAGTCAATATCGCCTTGGGCCGCATCGGCCTGAATCCTATACCATTTCTCAATGATCCCACCCACTGGGTGGGCACCTACTTGACCTTGGGTGTCTGGCGTAATATGGGGTGGAACACCATCATCTATCTGGCTGCCCTGACCAGTATTAACCCGGAACTCTACGAAGCGTCGGCCATCGATGGAGCGGGCCGCCTGCAGAATATCCGGTATATTACCCTGCCAAGCCTGCGTCCGACCATTGTAACCTTGTTGATTCTCAATCTCGGACACATTCTCAGCAGTGAATTTGACCGACCCTTTGCCTTGACCAATCCCTTGGTGAACAGCGTTTCGAATGTGATTTCTATCTTCGTCTATCGCTATGGAATCCGGGGACTGCAATTCTCGCTCACCACGGCCGTAGGACTCTTCCAATCGGTCATCTGTGTTATCTTCCTGTTTGGAGCAAATGCCCTAGCCAAGAAGTTTGGCGACCGCGGCATCTGGTAGTATCCACGGGAAGTAGGAATAGAAAGAAGGGAGTCAGAAGCCATGATCAAGACCAAAAGGAGCCGGCTTGCGGACTATGTCATAGCATTTATCTGCGTTTTGCTGATCATCGTGTGTTTACTACCTATGCTTAATGTCCTCGCCCGCTCACTGAGCAGTTCAGAAGCGCTCATCCGCAATGAGGTCATGCTGTGGCCCAAAGGCTGGAATCTAAACGCTTATAAACTGGTGCTCACCGACAGCAAGTACACCTGGTCTCTGGGTTGGACCGCTATTCTCACCGTTATTTGTACCATTGTGTCTATGACAATCACAATACTCTGTGCCTATCCCCTCACCTATTCCAAATTGAAGGGAAGACGCTTCTTTAATGCCATGATCCTGTTTACGATGTACTTTAGTGCCGGTACGATTCCGAACTACTTACTCTATAAGGATCTGGGGATTCTGAATCATCCCTTAGTCCTGATTATTCCTAACAGCCTCAGCGTCTTCTACATGATCATCATGCGGTCATTTTTCTATTCGATTCCAGAGAGTCTGCGGGAGTCGGCCGAGATCGATGGAGCGAGTCCATTTAGGATTCTGATCTCTATCTACGTGCCCCTTTCTAAACCGGCTCTTGCCACTTTGTCGCTCTTTTATGCCGTGGGACGCTGGAATGGTTTTTCCGATGCTCTGATGTTTATGAATAACCGTGTCTACCATCCGATTCAGCTTCTTCTTTATAACATCCTTAACAGTATTACATCCATTGAGGTGGCCACTCAGGAAGGTTTTGCGAGCGCCCCAGGCCTCTCCGATACCTTGCAGGCTGCCACGGTGATGTTTGCTACCGTCCCAATTCTTCTTGTCTATCCCTGGCTTCAAAAGTACTTTATCTCGGGAGCCACCTTAGGGGCCTTGAAGGATTAGCGCACGGCCTAACTTCGGTTTTTTGCATCTTGTGCGCTGGCACTAAGGTGCTGGAAAACAAATAAAAAAAGAGGGGAACGATTTGCATGCAAAGAACGCGTTTAGTTGTGCTTGGCTTGACATTGGTTCTGCTTATGGCCTTTGCTTCCGTGGCTGTGGCAGCAGAGCTTGTTGACGGACGTTTTACGACAACCCGCAAGATCACTGTTGAGATTTACGATCGTAGTAATCCTGGCGGCACCACCCCCGAAGACAACTTCTTTACGAATTTTATTAAGGAAGGTATGCTGAGGGACCACAATGTTGAAGTGGAGTTTATTGCTGTGCCACGTTGGACAGAGGACCAAGCTATCAACAACTTGCTGGCAGCAGGGGATGCTCCAGACATTGGTGTTACCTATAGCTTCCCAACCATTCAGACCTATGCCAACATGGGTGGCGTTGTGAACATGGACCCCTATTTGACAGAGTACAAAGAATTATTGCCACACCTCTGGAACCTCCTTGGTGATACGAATATTTATTGGAGCCAAGACCCTGATAACGGTTCGGTGTGGGCCATAGAGGCTGTTCTCTTCCAAAACAAGAGAATTAACACCTTTGTGCGAGAAGATTGGCTGAATAAGCTCGGTCTCGCTAAGCCGACGACCCTGGAAGAGTTTGAGAATATGCTCCGTGCCTTCAGGGATAATGCCGAAGTGCTGCTTGGCGCCGATGCTGACAAGATGATCCCTTACTCCACAAGCTTTGACATAGGCTGGAGAAACGATCATATGTTCATTTCCTTTGTTCCCGAGAAACTTTCAGATCGGGAAATGTATGTTTTCGGATTTGATGACAGACGTTTGCTCTACCCCAACTACAAAGAAGGCGTACGCAAGCTCAATGAATGGTACAACGAAGGTCTCGTCTGGAAAGACTTTGCCCTTTACGGTGCAGGCGACACCACAGAAGACAACCAGATGAAAGCCGGTTATGTAGGAGCTTTCATGCACAACTGGGACTACCCCTACCGGGATGGTCAAGAAGGAATCCATGCTAACCTGCAGAA
>CAZAJB010000084.1:0-8643 GCA_964485345.1 uncultured Clostridiaceae bacterium | reverse complement strand
ATATAACTATGCAAACGTTTCTGTCAACCATCGGTGCCAAGTCCCCGTGCTTTATCGATACTATACAGGAAGCCTTTGGCTTCCGAGAATTCTAGGGATAGCAAAAACTCCCCCCATGATAAACAGTTTTGTTTCGTCAACTGTCTACCATCGGGGGGAGCATATCACCTAGCACCTTACAATCGTGCTCCAGCGGGGGATTGATGTGTTTTGCTAAGCCTAGCCAAGATCGCTATCTCCTTTATCCTCCGCTAGCATGGCCAAAAACTCCCGAGCTAGCTCAGGATCAAATTGAGAACCGGCCAAGGTGGCAATTTCGGCAACAGCCTCACCCTGGCTTAAGGCAGAATGATACGCTCGATCCGTGGTCATGGCATCAAAGGCATCGGCCAAGGCTATAATCCGGGCCGAAATTGGGATGTCCCTACCTCTCAACCCATGGGGATACCCCTTTCCATCCCATCGTTCGTGATGATGGAGTACACCTTCTGCCACATCGAGCAAGTCCGGGGATGAGGACACAATCCTGTGCCCGATTTCACTGTGACGCCTCATGGCTTTCCATTCTTCAGCGTTCAAAGGTCCTGGTTTGTCCAAGATACTCTCGGAAATTGCGATCTTACCAATATCATGGAGTAAAGCCGCCAAGGAGCAGGTGACAATCTCACCGTCAGAGAGTCCAAGCCTCTGAGCCAAGGTCATGGCTAGTACCTGGAGGTGACGAGCGTGTGCTTCCGTCTCGTGGCTCTTCTCCGCCAAAGCCTGCTGCAGCGACAAAACAAGTGCGCTGCGACGACTTTCAGCCGTACTAATTTTCTGTTGATACATGCTTGTCTCCGCCTGGCGAACAGTATCGGAAAGATCCTGCTTGAACTCATTCTTCGTGGCGTAGCCCAAGGCAATACTGGGCTCTAATCCCGTATCACGCATGGCCAAGGCGATACCGTTGATAGCTGTACAGATTAACTGCGCTTCTTGAGATTCGGTTCTCGGTAGGAAGAGCAGAAATTCATCGCCGCCCCAGCGCACGACTAGATCTCCGGGACGGGCGGCCTCACGAAAGGCCTGCGCCGCTCGCTTAACAATTTCATCCCCTTTTTGATGCCCCATAGAATCGTTGATGATCTTCAGGCCATTAACGTCTCCGATTATGACACTGATGGGCAGATACTTCTCCTGGTCCAACGTGGGGAGTTTTTTGTCTAGGTAGCGACGATTATGGAGTCCTGTTAAGGAATCTCTGTAGGCCTGTTCGCGCAACCTTTCTTCCATCTGCTTTCGCTCGGTGATATCTTCGAACACGGTGACGAATCTGCCCCGTTTTGGGCTATAGGCACGCACGGAGAAGTACTTTGAAAGGTCTTGACTAAAGTCCTCAATATCCCGTGAGATCCCTGTCAAAGCCACCTCACCGTAGGTATCGATCCAAACCTTTTCTGTACCTGGTAAAACCTCAAGCACGGTTTTGCCCACTAACTGCTCCGCGGACATACCCGTGAGTGCCTCAAAGGCCTTGTTAACTTCTAAGAAGCGATAGTTCACTGGCAGACCCCGATCATCGAGGACGATCTCGTGGAGAGCAATGGCATTAATGGCTGTTTCCATCAAGGTGCGAAACCGCTCTTCACTCCTCCGCAGTTCCTCCTGTTGGCGGTAGTCGTCTGAAACATCTCTAAACACCAAGATGACGCCATGGATGTTACCATCCTTGTCTTTCACCGGGGCTGCGCTATCAGAGATGTGATACTCCGTGCCATCAGAAGAAAGTAGGCTCGTGTGATTGGCTAACCCAATCGTTTTGCCGCTAGCCAACACCTTGGCAACAGGGTCCTCCACCACTTGGCGAGTCTGGGTGTTGATGATGTGGAAGACTCGAGTCAGTTCTTCACCCACACCAGTTGATCCGCTCCACCCGGTGAGGCGCTGAGCTTGGGGATTCATCATGGTAATAATACCAGTATCATCAGTGACGATGACTCCATCGCCGATGGACTCTAAGATCAGATGTGAGTAGGCACTTTCATAGGGGGCGTCCTCACCAAAGCTCATTAAGTGGGTAATATCAAAGAGAGTCTCCAGGCGCACCAGTTTTCCCCCAGTCCAGGGCACCGCTTGAATACGACGATCAAACCAGCGGCTTAGCTTGGGGTTGTACCACTGCGAGACCAGGGGTTCGCAGGGATTATCCATAAGCTGCCGATTATTGTGGCAACTGCACCGTTCAGAGTAAGCGTAGATGTCTTGGCAACAGCTTTGACCCGTGTCAATGCCTAACTCGTTCTTGGCCAAGCCATTGGCAAATAGGACCCGATTCGTCTGCATATCGCACACAAAAATAATGGCACGTATGTACTGATTGATGGTGGAAAGATCATCAAGTTCTGGGTTCGGAGCTGACACGCTACACCTCCTAAGGTCGTCACTCTAACAGCTGCACTTTCGCAAGCCCATGGCTAGGCGAGCAGTGCCGAAAATCGATGCTGCCGGGCTTTTTTGAAAGGTTCCCCGCGACCACCCCCAAATCCTGCTTCGCCTGGAGATAAGGGAACAATCCCCCTTGCGGACTTCTCACTAGTTAGCCAATGTATTCGACTTTTCCAGGATCGAGGCGGGAATAGGCTTTTCCATTTCCCAGACGATACTAATGGGCTTTGAACCACTATGGGAGCCGTAGTGGGCTTTGCCCAAGAAGAAGAAAGCAGAGGTGATCTTGCCCCGGACCAACTCTTTTTGTTCCCGAACGAAAAGCAGTACCGTTGACTCTTGGGCGTGTTGATTGATATAGCGTAATCCTGTGGGCGAATGATTCGAGATTCTTCTTTGGGATTGCCAATGAAAGAGCCGCTCACTGATCGCGTAGTCTTCATATTGCGTATCTGGCGAAAACGACTTGTCGGACTTATCTAAGGTCACAAAGAGGACGTCAGTATACTTATCTTCCAGATAAAGCACCCCTTCACGAAACGGTCGCATCCGATCCGCGCTATGCTCGCCGAGGGCTGCAAGGACTTGGTTTGTACTGTAGCGCGCGTAAAGCTCAAGGGGGAAGGTGTAAGGAACACCAGCCCTCTCTCCGACAAAACCGATATGGTCACGATTATACCCTAAGAGCTCGACAATCTCCTTAAACAGGCTGGAGTTTTGCTCTCGCAGGCGGTTCAAATAAGCAATGATATCCCCTTCTGCATCCTGATTCCAAACGGAGTAATGAAACATTAACAACATGACTTCTTCTTCTCGCGCAAGATCCTGCAAGGAGTACTCGGGCCTCTCTAAATAGTGAAGCAAGAAGTCAATCCACTCCCGGGAATCAATCTGTAGGACCCAACTCAAGGCACGATTGAGTGAGTTATAGTCATCGACTCGGTAGTCTCTGATGACGCCCGCTTCGTAGCAGAGCTCGTAGAAACTGGATCTCCGATATATCGTCGTCGGTTCTAAGTCATAATGCTTTAAAAAGTTAGCCAGATTTAGCGGCAATCTGCTCTCGCCTGCAAAAGCCTTGATCATGGAGATTAGGCGCCTTTTACCCAACTCCGTCTGGCGGAGATTCTCAAGAATATGTTCTTCCGCCTTCCTCTCTAGTTGGATAAAGCAGGCCCTAGGCAGGGTTGGAAAGCCATGCTCTAACTCAGCCCGCACACTGCGATTCGTTCGCCCTAGGAGGGATCTGAGTTTTCGTTCAAAGCTGTATTCCTTGTTCGCACGGCCCACAAAGTCCAACACGGTTAGGACATCTTTGTCGTCCGTTATTCTCAAGCCACGGCCCAACTGCTGAATAAACACAGTTGGAGACTGGGTTGGTCTGAGGAACAAAATCGTATTAACCTCTGGAATATCCACGCCTTCGTTATAGAGGTCCACAACAAAGATGAACTGGATATCACCTCTCTCCAGTTTTCTCTTAGCCGCTCTGCGCACATCTGGCGGCGATGATGCGTCAAGACTCATCGCTTTGTACAGGCCACGATTGAAACTTCGAGCCATGAAGGCTGCGTGCTCTTGGCTTACGCAAAAGCCCAAGCCCTTAATCTGACTGGGATCAGTGCAATAGGTCTCCAACGCCTTGAGGATGGTTCCAACTCGACGTTTATTGTCAAGATAGAGTCCGTTGAGTTCTCTGACATCGTAACCGCCAGCCCTCCACTGAAGATCGGCTAAGTCCACGTCATCGGAGACGCCAAAGTAATGAAAGGGGCAGAGCAAACCATCGTCGATAGCTTGCGTGAGACGCATCTCGCTCGCGATCCGCGAGTTAAAGTACTTTGTGATATCCTCCCCATCAAGGCGTTCCGGTGTCGCAGTTAGACCGAGTAAGAGATCAGGCGTGTAGTATTCTAGGAGGTTGTCGTAGGTCCTGGCCGATGCGTGGTGCGTTTCATCGACAATAATGAAGTCGAAGTAATCTGATGCGAACTGCCTGAACTTTTCGCCGACGGCTAGCGTCTGGATGGAAGCGAAAAGGTGATTGTGTTCCCGGGGAACATGCTCGCCTACCCAGAGGTCACCAAAGTTATTGTCCCGCAGGATACCCCGAAAGGTATCTACACTTTGCTGCAAGATCTCCTCGCGATGGGCGACAAAGAGCAGCTTACATCCCGGATTTGTGGCGTAATAGCGTTTGAAATCGAGGGCGGCTACCACCGTCTTGCCGGTACCGGTCGCGGCGACAACGAGGTTGCGCCTGGAGTTATGCACTTCCCTTTCTACCCTCAGTTGGTCTAGGATCTGCTGCTGATAATTGTAGGGTCGGATATCAAAGTAGGTCGAAATCTCGTGCTGATCCGGTCTGTGGGCCAAAGCCCTTTGCAGACGTTTACGCTGGAAAGCCTCGGTTGGATCAAAGATTTCAAAATCCCTTGAGTTCCAGTACGTTTCGAAGGTCGCTCTGTACTTCTCTAAGACCTCATGGGAGGTATGGTCGGAGATCTTTAGATTCCATTCCAGACCGTCCGTCAATGCTGCCTTTGACATGTTGCTCGATCCGATATAAGCCGTACTAAAACCGGTTTCGCGATGAAAATAGTAAGCCTTGGCGTGCAGGCGTGTGCGCTCGGTGTCATAGGATACCCTAACCTCAGTGTTAGGTAGCTGAGCAAGTGCTTCAACCGCTTTGTAGTCGGTAGCACCCATGTAGGAAGTGGTGATCACGCGGAGAGATTTTCCAGCGGTAGTGTGTTCCTTTAGCGCCGGTAGAATCAAGCGCAATCCAGAAAAACGAATAAAGGAGATGAGTAGGTCGATTTGATCGGAGGAGCTGATTTCCTTGATCAGCTCCGTATACACCCGCGGTTCTGAGCGGGCCCCAGTAAAGAGTGAACTGTAAGCAACTGAAGTTAAAGGTGCCCGATAGCCGGGCTTCCCCGCATGGTGAATGGAGCGTAGGAGGGCGCTTTCTCTAACGAGGTAATCGCTGAGCTCTTGGTCAGCGACCTCCGCGGCCAACTGGGTGATGATGCGGTTGACGAGTTCAATTTGCTCTTCCACATCCTCCGCACCAGACTGATAGTAGCTCAGTCCTAGTTCTAGAACAGTAGCTAAGTATGAAGCAAAGATGCGGCTCGCGGCGACTGCGTCAATCGGTTCCTTTGTCACGGCAAAATCCGCACGTTTCTCAGCTATGCTTGAGAATAAGGCGTTGTTTATGACGCTCTCATAGAGACCCTTCTTGACAACCATCATCATACCCCCAGTCGCTTTCCAAGCCAAGCACCGTTCTCAGGAGTTCTTCTTGGAAGAGACCTTGTTTCCCTGCAAATCAAAAAACTGATACATGATCCCCAGCTTATTGAAGTAGGGCTCCGCCTTCTTAGTCTCGAGGTAGACCCGGTAGCTTGCTGAACAAAAAAAGGATCAGAGAATCTCTGATCCAGGCAGTGCTTAGAGGGTTGTTTCTTCTGGAGGTTCAACGACACCTACCAGTTCCACTACAATGGTCGTGTCTTGCTCGATCTCTATTTCTTGTTGGAAGGGCTCAAAGGTCTCCCTGTTTTCCTCAGGCACAAAGATCATGTACTCGAAACCACGTGTAACCCTGGCCACTTCGCCGATTTTATAGGGTAGTCCCACTGGTGCAATCACGCCGGCATCGACATTAAGCTGATGCTGGCCCTTTGGTAACGCCACCTTCACCTCTCCAGCTTCATTAACAGAGAGGGTCTGCAGATTAGGGCGAACTGCAATCTGGGCATTCTCAATGGGATTTCCAGACTCTTTCTCCACAACCCTAACGGTCAGCCAGCACTCCGGGGCCGGAGTCGTCGTGAAGGAAAAACTGAAGCTACTCTCTGTATGCGGAACGTCTAGATGGGGTCGCGCCAGATGCACATCCCAAGTATAGGTCCCCAGTTCTTGTGGGGCCGGCATTTTCACTGATCTCGCATAAAGATCAATCAGATCGGAGTGAGGCTCGCTACCAAGCACATCCGTGGCCACTGCTTCTTTCGTGTGGTCGTAGACGGTAAACTCACAACCGGCCAAAGTACAGTCAGCATGGCATTTTGCACCAATGGTGGCAAAGAACTCTTCCCCTGCAATAATGGGAGTTTCGACATCCCAGACTGACATACTTGTTGGATGGGGTATAACCTCAAAACAAATCGTCCCTGATACCTCGTGGTGACCAACAGTTCCGTCTTCACCAGGATCAAATGCCACCGTCCAGGTATACTCGCCTACATTTTGTGGCGTCGGCACCTTAAACTTCTCGGTATAGTTGGCCGTCTCATCGAACTCCACCAAGACAGCTTCGCTTAAAACCACACCATCCGCATTCAAAACCCTTAGCGTTTTGTCTACAAAGTTACACGCGGACGGGCAGGCAACACACAACTGCAGCTCCAGGTCTTCACCAAGAATGACTTTTTCTGGCAGGTCAATGCCTAAAGACAAATCAATATCGTGTTCTGCTGACTCTTTGTATTCTTCCATATGATCGGGCTTATCAATGGCCCGTAGTGCGTCCGTATCCTCTACACGCATCCGTGTTCCTCCTTGTTAACAAGTATGTTTGCACCAGAGAAAAAAAGGGTCTGCTCGAGAGCAGACCCTTTATCAATCCCTTACTTCACTGCTTCTTTCAAGGCATTTTGAACTGCACCAATGAATCCTTTACTGGTAAAGGTTGCTTGAGTAACGGTATCAACATCAATTTCCTGTCCTTCGAGCATGGTCGCTGTTAAGCGTTTCACTGCCAGATCCCAAACACCAGGGGTGTCTGCGACGTATAGAACTTTGATGTCTTTGATCAAACCGCCTTCAACAGTTACCTCTACCTCGATGTAGTCATTATAACCCTCACCCCTGCCGACGTAGACGCCATCAATATATCCGGCGCTCGCAGCGGCAGCGTCTTGGGCTACTGCGTCTTGCAACGCATTCTGGACTGCTTCGATGTACCCACCACTGGAATAGGTTGCTTGCGAAACAGTGTCGACATCGAGCCTTTGCTCCTCAAGCATAACTGCTTTCAACCTTGGCACTGCAAGGTCCCAAACACCAGGGGTGTCTGCGATATAAAGGATTTTGATGTCCCCAATCGCGCCATCTTCAACAGTAACCTCGACTTCGATGTAGTCATTGTAGCCTTCACCTCTGCCGGTGTAGATGCCATCAATATAGGTAGCACCTTTCACTGTCAGGTCGTCTGTTCCAGGGGTCGCAGGGGCTTCTGCCATAGCAAAGACACCTAGAGACAACACCGCTAACAGAACAACTGCGCTTATGACCTTTTTCATCATTTATTACCTCCCCTCATGACGCAATTATACCTCAAAATGGATCGTTGTACACCTATTTGTTTTTGTTTTTGACTGCGTGGTTGCCTGCAATATAACCTTGAACAACACACTTGCCTAGACCATGCTCACTCCATCCACCAGCTGCCTCGCCACCAGCGTAGAGACCTTCAACGGTCTTACCCCAACGGTCTTGAACCTGGCAGTGCTCATTAACCATCAAACCACCGTAGGAGTCATGGTAGACACATGTACACCATGCAGCATAGAAGGGGGGCTTCATGATCTTATGGGAAATGTTGGCCTTCTCGAAATCGGTATCCTTACCAGCTTCAACCATTTCGTTGTATCTGGTAACAGTTTCTTCGAGGTTCTTAGCTGACATTTCAACGCGTGTATAGGGGTTCTGCGTAATTTTCTTTGCTAACTCAGCAAGGGTATTGGCCTCAAAGAAGAACTTTGGATCAGTATAAGGTGCGCCAAGTGTCCATCCTTCGCGTTCCACAATCGTGGAATCGAAGATCATCCAGGTCGGACCAGGTCTGTAATCAGGGAAGTTCGAGCCTTCGTTGATAGCTCTGCTGGCATCGGTGTATGCTGTAGGTGCATAACCACCTGGAATCAATGTATTGCGCCAGTCGTGTGGAACATACGGATCTTGGGTTGCATTACCAACCAAGGTTGGGCCAGAACGTGGATACGAATATCCGGCACCAGTCTCGTCATAGAAACGCTTACCCACTTGGTTAACGACAATAGAGTCACGCCATACACTGGCACGAGCATTGAGACCAGTTGCACGAGCAAATGGGAAGACTGGGCTATCTACTGGAAACGCAGTATAAACATACTCGCAACCAATGAGATTACGTTTTCTGGTAGCACCACCATGCTCCATGAACTGGTT
>CAZAJB010000083.1:0-9121 GCA_964485345.1 uncultured Clostridiaceae bacterium | reverse complement strand
GTTGCCCACTAGATCCTAAGTCTAGCGCGTCTGCCAATTCCGCCACGCCTGCACGATAAAAATGGTGAGCCATCCGCGACTCGAACGCGGGACGCCCTGATTAAAAGTCAGGTGCTCTACCAACTGAGCTAATGGCTCATCACGCTATTGTATTATAACAGAGAGGAAAATTGGGGTCAACTGCTTTTTCAAGGTTGTTTCTCAAACCTTGGACTTCACCTAGGAAAAAACCAGAAAACGCTGTATAATAAAAGCGGGAGTGAGCAATTGTGAGAATACCCCGTCGTTACTGGCGCAACTTAGATTGGCCTTTAATCCTTGCTGCCTTAGCATTAACTGCTATCGGTTTGGTGGTTATTTATTCTGCATCCTATTCTCAGCTCGTTGCAGCAGGCTTAAGTCCCTGGCACTACGTCAGGACGCAACTCATGGCCTTTGGCCTGGGTCTTGTTGCCGCGGTCATTATTGTGTCTCTTGATTACAGGGCCTGGGCTCGCTGGGCAAAGCTCATTTACACAAGCACTATGGTGCTTTTAGGCGGAGTCCTTCTTATAGGTCAGACAGTCTTCGGCTCGCAGCGCTGGGTTAGGCTTGGGCCCCTTGGTCTTCAACCATCGGAACTGGCCAAAATTGCCCTTGTCTTGATCCTCGCCAAGATCTTCGAGAAAGAGGAGAACTCTCTGAGTATCCAGGGTGTGGCGAAGGCCTTCGTCTTGATTCTCATACCCATGGGTCTGATTCTCTTGCAGCCCGATCTGGGTACGGCAGCAATCTTTATTGGTCTGTTCTTCACAATGTGGTATGTAGGTAACGGAAGAACCAAGCATATTGTCATAGCAGGGCTAGTGCTGATCACAGGTGCCCTGCTCATAGTCTTCGTCTCGCTCCAGGGGTGGATTGGCATCATCAAGCCGTATCAGCTCACACGTATCCTAGTCTTCGTGAATCCCTACTCGGACCCCAGTGGGGCGGGGTGGAACATCATCCAGTCCATCATCGCCGTTGGATCCGGAGGTTTTTTTGGCAAGGGTGTGCTAAGCGGAACCCAAAGTTCGTTGCACTTCCTACCCGCCAATCACACCGACTTTGTTTTCTCGGTTATCGCAGAAGAATTTGGCTTTCTTGGCTCCGTAATCGTTCTCTCCCTCTTTGTCGTGATCCTCTGGCGTGGTCTACGCATTGCAGCCTTGGCCAAGGACACCTTCGGGACGCTTTTGGCGACAGGGGCCACCAGTATCTTCTTCTTTCACCTCGTTATTAATGTGGGAATGGCACTGGGTTTCATGCCCATCACCGGTCTTCCCTTGCCATTTATCACGGCTGGAGGCAGCATCATGCTAACGAGCCTAATGGCGGTAGCCATCATTCTCAACGTGGGACTGCGGCGCAGTAAAATCATGTTTTAGTTCCAGGGCGAGTAAGAGCAGTGTGGAGGAAGCAAAACTTAGGCAAGTGGCCGCGGCCACCACGCCTGAGTCATTGAAGACAAACGCAGCGCTCGAGCCAATAACCACTCCGACAATGCCTTTGGCAATTATGGGGTGGTTTTCTCTTAACCAAGAGATGTACTTAGACGGCCAGATAAAGGAAGCCCCGATCCCCACCAAAGCCACAAGCAGAGCATTACTCCACATACTGTAACGTAGAAGGCGCATATTCATGGCCAGCTTACGCGGGATGATGAGGAAGATGGCGCTAAGGCCGTCGCGGCGAATCAGCTCTACCGTTTGCCCAATATGGGATTGCTCTGCCGTGGACTTAAAGCTATCGATGAGCATGAGAGCGCCTAAGACCACTAGGGTCAGAGCACCTAGAGCGAAGACTGTGCGCAATCTGAACTTCTTTTCCGCAAGGGCTATCCAGGTGGAACCAAAACCAAGGACGCAGCTGATGGCACCGCCGACGTTTGTGCCCAAGGCTGGTGCGCCAACGACGAAAGTCAAGAGACCAAAGACAATGCCCCCTAGAATACTCCTCTGGCCAAGGGAAATCCCTCTTTGCTCTACGGCGATTGCCCAGCCCATAATGGCAGATCCAATGACAACTCCCATGAACTCATTGCCAAGCCCGTAGAACCTTGCCCCACCCACAGGATCATACCCTAGAAATGAATAGCGTATCAGCCAACTGCCGAGAAGTACATCACACGTGATGGCGAGGGACGTACCGAGAGTAATCAAACCCACCAGGGGTATGGCCGCATGGTGTCTGTACTTAAGAATAAAGATCCCAGCAAGAAGCAGAACGGTAGCAGTAGGTGATCGGGCCCAGAGCAAGAGACCAAGCGGCACAGCCATAAGCACAATTAGTGCTAGTTGCAGAAGGTCCATGGCCCACTTAGGAAGTGATGCACAGGCGATCAGCGGAATTAGTACCGCAGTGTAGATGAGGATCTGTGCAATGACCAGCCCTCGTAGAACTTGTCCGCGGTAGAAGGAGAGAACGCCTATTTTCTCCGTCATTGCCCCCAGCCGAGCGAGGCTTTCTTCCTGGGCAAGTGCTTGAATCGAGGCAGGCCTACCAATAAAGGGCTGGCTATGATCGACACGCAACAAATCCAGGATGGTCGGGGCTATATCCATGTTAGTGATTAGCCCGGGCCAGCGCGTTGTCCCTGAGACAAGGAGTCCCTCGCCTAGGCCCCAGCACAAGGTAGGAGTTAACCAGTACCCTCGACTTGCCCCCTCTTGTGCTGGATAGGGACTCACAAGCCAGACTACTCTTTGTTCTGAGGCTTCAGCCATAACACTCGCGACGAAGTCCCTGGCCTCGCCGAAGATGACACGACGCATATCCTCCCTTTGATTCGGCGCCAATTGGCTTTGGTATTGATCGAAACGAAAGGGATCGCCCAGGTCCACGATCACAAGAGCTTCTTCTGCCTGCGAGACGCCTTGCCACAACCGGGCATAATTGGTGCGTAAACCATAAGGGTAGTTGGACTCTAGGAGCGTGTACTCCTCCCCCACACTTCCTTCCCACACCCTTCCCTGGCTATCCATACCAACAAGTGCCGACCATGAAGATGACTCAAATCCATCACTATTGCCCAGAACACGCAATGGAATCCCGGCTTCGAAAAAGGCCGTTCCCAGGGCACCCAGTTCGATTCGATACTTCATCGTTTGGGCAGCTTTGACCTGTGCTATTCTTGGCTGCACAATGGCACTCGGTTCTAGGCCGGTATGACGCCTGTAGAGTTCTTTGCCGCCTGCCTCATCTTGGTAAAAGACGGCTGACCCAGCAAAACCCATGGCCCTAGCACCTGCCCCAATGGTGAGGTAAGCCGCCGTTAAGGACTCCCCTCCTGCTGCACGGGTATTCAAAAGGCCCAAGGCCGTGGGCGAGTCGAATTGCAGATCCCCCACATCATCCCAAGCGAGACCGTGCCACAAGACCAGGATAATTTGCTTGGCATCAGGTTCTTTAGCCAAGACCGCAAGGGGAACACTGCCAGCGACACAGATGCAGACAAGCACTACGAAAAGCGTCTTGGTCATGTCAATAATCCCTCATAGAGAGCCCTTGTACAGCGCACCATACGGTCTTCTCCAAAGTATGTTTCGACGCGCTGGCGATTAAACTCTCCCATGGCCTTAGCCTTCTCAGGAGCCTTCAACACATAAAGAAGAGCCGCCGCTAAGTCAGGGGCACTGCCGGCCGGCACCAACTGGCCGCCACGCCCTGGCACTACTGCCTCACGCAACGACGCCAGGTCCGAGCAAACGACGGGCAGCCGGCTTGCCATCGCCTCCAGAACACTAAGACTAAAACCTTCACTTAAGGTCGGTAGAGCAAAGCAATCCCAACCTGCCATGAGGGTGGGGACATCGTCTCTCCATCCGAGGAACTTCACTTTTTGGCTAACGCCTAACCCCTGTGCATATTGCTCCAACTTGGCGCGTTCAGGACCATCCCCGACAATAATCAAGTGTAGGCGCGGCATGATTCGTGCAATCAGGGACATGGCCTCTAGGAGAGTGCCCATTCCCTTGCTGGGAATCAAGCGAGCTACAGTACCCACAACTTGGCAGTCGAGCTCAAGTCCGAGGTTCCCCCGGGATACATCGAGTGGGCACTCGCCAAAGTCGGTTGATGTGATGCCATTGTAGATCGTCAGGACCTTCGCCTCTGGCACAAATCGTACAATCTGCGAGCGAACGGTATCCGAGACGCTGATAATGGTATTCATACCCCCAAACATCCAGCGTTGTACCTTATTCGTTGCCCACTGGGTTAATTTGGAGGAACTCTGAGGCAGAGAGTTGTGGGCCGTAAACAAAAAGCCGGGATGCCTGGTCGGAGCCAATGCTAGTGCAGTAATTAGACCAGCTTTTAGGCCATGGGCATGCACAACATGTGCTTTTTCTTGACGCAGAAGCCGCCTGAGCTTGCTCGAGGCCGATAAATCACGCTTAGGATGTATACCATCCACCAGATCCAGGGCAAGAAATCGTCTTTCACCGGCCCACTCTTTCAGATCGGAGGGTGCCACCACAACGATCTCCAGGTCAGGAATGCCCCTGAGCAGTTGCTGCAGGTGCTGCAGGATGCCCCCCTCAGCCGGACGAACCACCCAAACTATCTTCATACAACTCCCCCTTGCGTCTCCGTTTATTTTGGGCAAAATCGATAAATCAATACGAGGTCTGCTGCAAACGGGGTATGCTACAAGGAGAAAGGAGAGATCTTGTGCGTAGGATGATCTTTGTTTTCCTAGTCGTGGTGGGGATCTTGGTGCTAGGTGTGAGGTTTATTGTTAACGAAAGGCAGTTCAGTGAAAGCCCCCCTGGCTTGGAAATACAATATGTGGAATATGGTTCGCGGGGCGAGCCGAGTGCCGCCAAATCGCCTATTGCCCAGCTCAGGGACTCCATCGATGACCTCTCGAAAGCAGCTCTGCAAGGGCAGTGGACGCAAGCGTCTAGGATCCTTCAACAACTCGATGAGGCTTGGCGAGCACTGACTCCTGGTAATAACGCCCATCTGGAGACGGAGAAGGAAATTGAACGGACCATTCAGAACCTCTACTACAATGTATGGGCTCAAGATGAGCAAGCCCTACTGAGCACGGCGCAAAAACTTACCCTGCTTCTTACCGGGTTAGAAAGTTAGAAAAAAGGGAGCTGCGTATTTCGCTCCCCTTTTTGCCTTCTTATTGTGGACTTTCTGGATTCTTGCTCTGTTGACGGTTTTGCCGCTGCCCTTGCTGCCCTTGCTGCTCTTGCTGTAACTTATGCTGCTGCAGGTGACGATTGGCGAGTTCCTCGGCTGTCTCGTAAAAGTGATTGGCGTTGACTAATCCAGCCGCCTTTTGGTTTTGCGGTCTATTTTGATTTCGTTTCTTCTTTTTGTCTTGCGACACGTATTTCGCACCTCCTTCCCCCCTAGTATGGACGAAGGAGTTTTGATTTATGATGGCGAATTTTAGAGGATACGTGACGAAGGAGGCAACCAAATGAGTTTAGCCATCATCGCTAATCCTCTAGCAGGTAGAGGTCGAGGACAAAAAACTGTAGAGTTGACCAAAGAGATCCTCACTGCTCAAAAGGTGGATTATGAACTAGTGTGTACGAAGTACGCAGGACACGCCATCGAACTAGCCCGAAAAGCGAGTGCAAATCACCCCGTAGTAGCTGCCTTGGGCGGCGATGGCACGATTCGGGAAGTACTGGAGGGAACATGGCAAACCTCGGCTTGCATAGGCATCATCCCTGGGGGTACAGGCAATGACTATGCTAGGGGGCTGGGAATTCCCCGGCAGACCGAAGACGCTTTGCAAACTCTAATCCATGGCAAGGAAATCCCCTTTGATGTAGGATTAGCAGACGACCAAGTCTTTGGTCAAATGGCTTCCATTGGTTTCTCCGCTGATGTTCTACAATATGTAAATAACTACTGTGACGGCTTTTGGAAGGGTTCGGCGGCTTTTTTAGCTGCGGTGGTGGCTACGATCCGCAATTTGCGGGCCTTCCCTGTGAAAATCACACTGGATGGCAAGGTCATCGAGAAGAGGATTATAGCCCTCTTTGCCTTAAATATGCCCTATGGGGGCGGAGGCATGAATTTCGCTCCTGAGGCCCGCTATGACAGTGGCCATTTCCACCTCCTCTTCATCGAAGAGATTGGGAGACTCAATCTTGCTGTTACTCTGCCTAAGATCTATTCTGGAAGACATGTCACCCATCCTGCGGTCAACATCTTGCAAGGAAAAGAGATCACCGTTGAGAGTGATCTCCTGCCACTGATGATCGACGGAGACATTTTTCCAGCCAGACCGTTTCACACCACAATTATGCCTCAGGCTATGCGAGTCATCGTACCAACCCCAGTCTAAGCTGGGGTTTTTTTCTAGACTATGCCAAGTTTCTTACCGACTGTGACGAAAGTATCGAGGGCGAACTGCAAATCTTCATGGGTATGAGCTGCGGTGACGATGGTGCGTACGCGAGCCTTGCCCTTCGGCACTGTTGGGAAGGACAAAGCCTGGGCAAATACCCCGGCCGCAAAAAGATCGTCTGCTAACTGCATCGCTTTGCGTTCATCACCGACCATGACGGGGATAATGGGAGTAACACTAGCTCCCGTATCAAAGCCCTGAGCGCGTAGCCCATCGCGGAAGAACTCTGCATTGCTCCACAGCCTATCGATGAGTTCCGGCTCCTCGACCAACAGATCAACTGCGGCCATTCCTGCCGCCGTTACTGCAGGGGGCAAAGAGGTGCTGAACAGTACGGGCCTCGCCCTTTGGACCAAGTAGTCGATGAGGTTCTGCGTTCCTGCCACATAACCACCTAAGACGCCAATAGCCTTAGAGAGGGTTCCTACTTGAATGTCAACCTGACCATGAAGGTCAAAATGATCGACGGTTCCCCGGCCATTACGTCCCATGACTCCGCTAGCATGAGCATCATCTACCATAACAATGGCGCCGAACTCCTTGGACAGTTTTACCACTTCATCAAGGGGAGCTATGTCTCCGTCCATGGAGAAAACACCATCGGTCACCACGATTTTGCGCCGACCTTCAGCTTGTTGCAACACAGAGCGCAATCCATCCATATCGGCATGGGGATAGACTTTAATCTGAGCACGACTGAGGCGCGATCCATCAATAATGCTGGCGTGATTGAGCTCGTCGCTGATGATCACATCTTCCTTACCCATAATACAGCTCACCGTGCCTGAGTTGGCGGTAAATCCCGATTGGAAGAGCAGACAGGCTTCAACATTTTTGAACTTCGCCAGTTTATGCTCGAATTCTTTGTGCAAATCCATTTGCCCAGCAATTGTCCGCACTGCGCCGGGACCTACGCCCAACTCCTGCGTGGCTTTAACGGCTGCTTCAATCAAGCGGGGATGGTTGGCAAGGCCGAGGTAGTTGTTGGATGATAGATTCACTACCGCTTTGCCATCATAGATCGATCGCGGTTTTTGATCACCCGTGAGGGTACGCGGCTCTCGAAACAAGCCCTGTTCCTTCAGATTCTGCAGTTCCTGTCCTAAAAAACTCAATGCATCCACTACAAATCACTCCCATCTGGATAGATGACAACTTTTCCACACTGACCGGCTTTCATCAGCTCAAACCCTTCACCAATACGCTCGAAGGGGAGCCGATGGGTAATCAGCGGGGTGAGGTCAAGACCGCCCTGCAATAGTGCTTGACCCTGGTACCAGGTTTCAAACATCTTCCGACCATTGATTCCGAAGATGGTGGCCCCCTTAAAAACGACGGCTGTAGCTAGATCGATTGTAATGGGCTTAGAAGGGATCCCAAGCAAGGATGCTGTCCCGCCATTGGCCAGACACTTAAAGGCATCATTGATGGCCACTTCACTACCGGACATCTCTAAGAGAACGTCAATACCCACACCGCCCGTGACTCTAGAAACCTCCGAGCAAAGATCCTCGCTTCGAACATCTACCGTGCGGTCGGCCCCGAATTGCTTGGCCAGTTCTAGGCGGTAGGGACTCACGTCAGAGCAAATAATCGTCTTAGCACCGGCTTGCCGAGCAATGGGAATAGCAGCTAGGCCAATGGGTCCCACACCAGTGATCAACACGTTAGCACCAACTAGATCGCAGGCCAAGGCGGTATGCACTGCATTGCCATATGGGTCTTGAATTGCTGCAATTTCCGGATCAACGTCATAATTCCAAACCCAGAGGTTTTCGTAGGGGACTGTAACATACTCCGCAAAACAACCAGCACGATCGACCCCGACAATCTCCACCGTTTGACAGATATGGCCTCTGCCGGTCCGGCAGAACCGACACACACCGCAAGTGAAGTGGGTTTCTACCGAGACAAAGTCGCCTTCTTTAACACCCCTCACACCTTCGCCAAGTTCGACCACGTCGCCGCAGAACTCATGGCCAAAGACAAGTGGTGGCTTGATGCGGTTTTGTGCCCACTGATCCCAGGTGTAAATGTGGACATCAGTTCCACAAATGGCGCTGACCCTCACCTTTACCAATACTTCTCCTGCCTGCGGCTTCGGTATGGGGGTCTCAATAAACTCAAACCCTGCAGCAGCCTTGGTTTTGGCTACTGCTCTCATCGTCTTCGACATGTAGCTACCCCTCCAGAATAGGACATTTTTTCTTCACGTAGTTCTTCCATTCTCATAACGAATTATCCTGCTAAAGGTATCACAAAAAAACAACCAGCCCGACTTGTCTAGGTATGGGAAGCCACAATATAGAAAAGAAGGATTCACCGGCTCTTCGCGATGAATCCTTCTTGGTTTTTCTTGTTTGGGGTGAGTAACCGGACTCGAACCGGCGACCTCCAGGGCCACAACCTGGCGCTCTAACCAACTGAGCTATACCCACCGTATTGTATGGCGCGCCTGGCAGGAATCGAACCTGCGGCACTCGGATTAGAAGTCCGATGCTCTATCCCCTGAGCTACAGGCGCCTAGTAGGCTAGATGGAGCGGGTGATGAGAATCGAACTCACATAGCCGGCTTGGAAGGCCGGTGCTCTACCATTGAGCTACACCCGCATAAAAATGGTCGGGGCGAGAGGATTTGAACCTCCGGCCTCCTGCTCCCAAGGCAGGCGCGCTAGCCAAACTGCGCCACGCCCCGACTGACAATGTCAATCTTACCACACA
>CAZAJB010000082.1:0-9218 GCA_964485345.1 uncultured Clostridiaceae bacterium | reverse complement strand
ATACTAGAAAAGCGAATGGATTGCTAACAACCCTTGGAGGGAGAATCGACAATGAGGGTATTTCTCGGCCTTCGCCTACCACAAGAACTCGAAGAGCTCTGCGAAAGATATCGGCGTTCCTTCAAGGCTCCGAAGACGGTCGCGCATATTACTGTTGTTCCCCCTTTTGTCTGGGAAACATCGGCCCCCGATTTGATCAAGATGCTAGAAGTGAGCCTCCTGCCTATCGAACCCCTTCAAGTAACCGGCGCGGGCATTGGATCCTTCGGCAACAGGGTGCTTTTCATCAATGTAACCCTGACGCCGGAGCTTGAGGCCATGCAAAGGGTTCTCTCCTCGAGCCTTGCCAGGGAAGGGACTGCTATCGACAGCCGCCCCTACAATCCCCATATCAGCTTAGCAACTCGCCTTGATGCCAGGCAGTTCGCCCGCTACTCGAGGGAACTAGGCGATTTTCACCCTGAAGTAGCGTTCCTGTGTTCCCACTTGAGCGTTTTTCAGTTTAGCGAGGAAAGGCGCTGGGATGAGTGCTGGCGCTTGCCCCTCTAGATTCAGAAGCATACCCTTGTATTCTAATGCATAATTTGGTATTATCTTACTAAGGAATTGAAGGGAGTGTATTTATGCTGGCCTCGAAGAAATTGACCGAAAAAGTAACCTGGGTTGGTAAGGTTGACTGGGAGCTTGAAAGATTTCACGGAGATGAACTCTCCACAGCTAGGGGTTCTTCCTATAACTCCTACCTTATTCGGGACGAGAAGGTCGTACTGATTGACACCGTCTGGTTGCCCTATGACAAAGAATTCGTGGCGAATCTGAAGGACGAGATTGATCTTGCGAAGATCGACTACATTATTGTCCAGCACGCTGAAATCGACCATAGCGGTGCCTTACCGGAGCTCATGAGGCAAATCCCTGATACGCCCATTTATTGCACGAATAATGGCAAGAAGATCATCCAGGGACATCATCATCAAGACTGGAACTTCATCACAGTGAAAACCGGTGACACATTGAATATTGGTGAATCCACCCTGACTTTTGTGGAAGCTCCTATGTTGCACTGGCCGGACACAATGTTTACCTATATGAGTGGCGAGAATGTCCTCTTCAGTAATGATGCCTTTGGCCAACACTATGCCACCGAAACGCTCTATAATGATAAGGCAGACAACTGTGAGCTGTACGAAGAAGCGATCAAATACTACGCCAATATCCTTACACCCTTTAGCGCTCAGGTCAGGCGGAAGATTGATGAAGTACTATCCTTTGAACTGCCTCTCGACATGATTTGCACGAGCCACGGCGTGATTTGGAGAGATAATCCGGCCCAGATCGTTGAGCAGTACTTAAAGTGGGCAGGCAACTACCAAGAAAATCAAATCACCATTGTCTATGACACCATGTGGAACTCAACCCGTCTCATGGCCGAAGCCATTGCTTACGGAATCCAGCTTGAAGATCCTTCCGTCGTTGTCAAGATTTTCAATGTGGCAAAGCAGGATAAAAACGATATCGTAACGGAAATCTTTAAGTCCAAGGCCATCCTAGCCGGTTCTGCCACCATCAATAACAGGTATCTCTCGGGTATGGGAGCCCTGATCGAGATGGTGAGGGGCATGAAGTTCAAGAACAAGAAAGCCGCCGTTTTCGGCAGCTATGGTTGGAGCGGCGAAGGCAATAAATTGCTCGCAGAAGACTTTGCTGGTGCTGGCTTTGAGATCGTAACCGGGGGACACAGATCCCTTTGGGTACCCGATGACGAAGAACTAGGCCTTTGCCAGGAGTTTGGTAAGGAGTTTGCCCGTAGTATCTAGAAAGAAGCAAAGGGGCTGCTGCAAGATGAACTTGCTTTGTTCATCTCGCAGCAGCCTTTTTTTGATCTATCATCCTGACAAGCGGAAACCCCGGCAAAATCCCTGTCGTTACAGCTCAAACTTGGCAACTAGTCCCTTTAGTTCCTCAACCATCTTCTCCACAGACGCAGCCACGTCAACCACTTCAGCAACCGACTCGATCTGCCTCTCAGTGGCAACAGAGATCCCGTCACTACCATGGGCCAGCGTCTGGCTGGCCACGGCCACTTCTTGGAAACTCCGCACGGTCTCTTCGATGTTTGCGGCAATGGAGTTAAATGCGCTGCGGGTCTCACTCAGAGCTTCGATACCATGGTGCACTTCACGATCGTTTGCAGCACTGGTCTTAACTGCATTTTCAGCCTGGGCCCCCACTTGCGTCATGGTGGCACGAACCCCCGTTACTAGAGACTGAGTCTGCTCGGCAAGTTTACCAACTTCTTGAGCCACAACGGAAAAGCCGCGACCTTCTTCTCCTGCCCTGGCTGCTTCAATGGCTGCATTCAAAGCCAGGAGGTTGGTCTGTTCGGCAATCTCAGAGATGGAATCAATCATGTCACCAATCTTGCTCGTCTCACGCTCAAGCGCGCCAATGGCCTCAGCTGCTTCTGCGGCCGTCTGATTGATGGTACCCATGATCCTCTCAGTGAGCTCGATATGTTCCATGCCCTGATGCGTCAACTCTAGCGTATCTTGGGCCTTCACACTCATGCGCTGTGCATTGGCGTTGGACTGTTCAGAGGTGGACGCAAACTGCACGGTGACGGAGGCGACTTCGGCTAAGGCAGAAGAATTATCCTCAGCTACCCTGGCGAGAGTTTGTGTGTCTTGAGAAATGGCTTCGATCACAGAGGTTATACCAGTCACCATCTGTTTTAACGTAGCAAGCATGGCATTATAGCAGAGGGCCATCTGACCAACCTCATCCGCACGGCGAATGTCAACAGGATCTCCTAGCTTACCTTCGGAAATCAACACCAACTCTGTGGCCATACGCTTCACTGGTTTAGAGACGTTGTTCGCCATAACAATGGATACCAGTAAACTCATGACAAAAAGCAAACCAAAGGCCAAGATAGTGAAGTTCCGTAACGGACTAGCCCTGTTTAAGATACTATCTAAGGGAACGCTGATAGCTAGAGTCCAAGGGGCAGGCCCCGCGACTGGGCGGAAAAAGGCGAGCGTTTTCACGCCGTTAGCATCGGTGATGGTGGCAGCGCCACCGCTTCCCGAGTTGATTTTCTCGGCCATGGATTCTAGCCCCGAATATCCCATACTTCCACCCTGACTTACATTTAGGTGCATAGTCAGATTTGGATCAGGGTGGACAATAACCAGGCCACCAGCATCAAGGAGCCATCCATAACCTTCTTCGCCTAAAGAGGAATCGATGACCAGCTGACCAACGCTCTCGAAGGGAACCCTCAAACCCAAAAGGCCCACCTTCTGGCCATCATCATTGACTACCTCATGAATAACATCAAAAATCAGATCGCCCTCAGGGCTTTGATAGGGGGCGGTCACAAAAGCCTCTTCATTCTCTAGCAAAATGGTCCGAAAAAACTCGCTGTCAGCGACATCGGTCATAGTAGATCCGTTACCATCGTACTGAATCCCTCGCGTGTCTACGAAATACATCCCGTCAAAACCGCTCCGCAGGTTACGCGCCCGATTGGCTATGTCGTTGCGAATTAAACCTTGATAGTGATTGATCCTAGACTCATCTAACGTCCTTGTATCGACGACGAAGCCGCTAAAGAACTCATTAGAAAGAACTTCGGCTTCACGAATGTACTCATCGATGCGGGTATCCAATTGCACGGCTCGACTCGCCACAATTTCACCGCTCATTTCCTCCGTCAATGGCAAGATCGTATTTTGAATTTGACTCGTGATAATAAACGCAAATACGAGTAGCAAGATGGCTACAGGGACAGAAAAGGCTAGTACCATTGTGGTTCTTAACGATCTCACTGCGCGCTCGTCTCCCTCTAGGTCATTGTGCTTTCTGATAATTCCCGTATTCGCTAATTTTCACGGAATGCCTCCATAATTCTACGAAAACCCTGACTGGCGCATGAAGGGAGACGCCTTACGGCGTCTCCCTTCAACTCTTAGTAGTTCTCTGCGTATTCTTCGTAATGGGCACGAGCATGGGCGCAAGCGGGACACAACTCTGGAGCTTCTTTGCCCGTATGGATGTATCCACAGTTACGGCACTTCCACCGAATGGGCTCTTCTCTGGTAAACACTGTGCCAGCCTCTACTCTTGCTCGGAGCGCTAAGTAGCGTTTTTCATGTTCTTCTTCAACCTCAGCGATCTCTTGAAACACGTCGGCGATTTCGTCGAATCCTTCGTCTCTTGCCGTCTTGGCGAACTCTTTGTACATGCTTGTCCACTCGTAGTTTTCACCAGCAGCAGCATCCTTCAGGTTCTCAGTGGTACTCTTGACAATTCCTAAGAACTTCCCGAGACGTCGAGCATGCTCTTTTTCGTGCAAAGCGGTTTCTTCGAAGATACCGTAAATCTGGTTATAGCCTTCTTTCTTAGCGGCACTAGCATACCAGTCATATTTGTTGCGTGCCATGGATTCGCCCGAAATGGCTTCCCATAGATTTTTCTCGGTTTGTGTTCCCTTAAGGTTCATGATACTTCCTCCTTTGTGATCTCATGTACAATAGTTTCCTCACCAAGAGGCGAAATCCCTTTGTGGATTCCACTGTTTTCTTTGTACATAGTGATAACCCTTAACATTATGGCAGGAAATACCCTACACATCCAGAATTTAGGCCATAACATTAAAGCAAGCCACACTGGATTTTCCCACGGAGGATATCTCATGCTAAGGATAAAAGGGGGCCCGTTGGCCCTACTCTATGTTCTATTAATCGTACTCATCGCAGGGGGAACGACGCAAGGAAGCCAGCGCTACTTCAACGAGCTTCTAGACGCAAATCCACCCCCCCAAGTGCTGAAAGAGGGACCCGTTGTGCGAGTGATACAACCCGGGGTAGAAAAGCCCCACCCAGCAGAGGAACCAATAGAACCTACTCCAGAACCTCAACCCGAGCCAGAACCCGAACTACAACCTGAGCCACAACCTGAGCCTACACCCAGAACCCTGGGGAAAGTGGCCCTAACCTTTGACGACGGACCAGACGCCCATTACACCCAGCGAATCCTGGATATCCTCAAGGCCGAAGACGTGCTTGCCACGTTTTTTGTTGTAGGCGAATACGTGGAACGCTATCCTGAGCTCGTAAGGCGCATTTTCAGTGAAGGCCATCTCATCGCCAACCACTCCCGTTCCCACGGGGACTTTGCCCTCTTGACCAATGAAGATATCATCGCTACCGAACTTGCCCCCACTTCAAGGGCGGTGGAGACACTTACGGGGTACTACCCCACGATTATGCGCCCCCCTTACGGGTCTTTGCGCCAAGATTCGGTGCAATTCCTGAAAGACAAGGACTGGCGAATTGTTCGCTGGTCACTCGATACCTTTGATTGGGACAACAAGCGCAATGGCCCTGAGCAGATCATTGGCCGTATTCAAGCCCAGCATCATAAGGGCGCCATCATCCTTATGCACTGCAACGGACCTGCAACCACCAGGGTCTTATCCGATGTGATCAAAACTCTACGCGACCTAGGTTACGAGTTTGTAAGGGTTGATGCGCTATAAGGGGGTGCCACCGGAGAGCCTCGACATAGCTTTCTGCCACCGCTGAGCTCTCTATATTCAGACGCTTGGCGCTCTCCGCCACTTTATCCCATTCCCCTTTTTCATACGCCATTACCGCGTTGCAGGCTTCCCCATAGGGTCCGGTACCGTGGAGCAGACACTCCTTCGTCCCTTCAGGAGCTTGTATTTCATTGAGAATCAACTCCATTGGTCTGTGCAGCAATACATCGAGCATCGAGAAAAGGCCTGTCAGATACAGGTTACCCTGCTCAACCTCTAGCTCGGTCTTTTGGGCCAAGAGTTGGGCAAAGCGAGCCCGAATCAGGGAGCGACTCACCGCTCCGTCCATTTTGCGCACACTCATTCCTTGCAGGGCGATTAATGTCACCCACTTTTTGATCTCCTGTTGCCCCAGGACCACTAAAGCTTGGTGCAGCGAGGTCAGACGCTGACGCTGTCCAAAGGCAGCAGAGTTGACAAGCTTAAGGAGATTATAGGTCAGTGCCACATCCATGGAGATTAATTTCGCCACTTCGCCAAGATCCAAATCGTCCTCATTGACTGCTGCCACCAGCTGGAAGTAGTTGAGTTCCAGTGGCGATAGGCTGGTCGTTGTCAACATCTCGGGTTTTTCGAAGAAATACCCCTGAAATAAAGTGAATCCCTGGGATTTAGCCAATTCAAAGTCTTCCCAGGTCTCAATTTTCTCAGCTAAGAGCACGCAATCCTTCATCAGGGTTCGCGCTCTTAGTTTCTTGATATCAAAGAGTGTACTGTCGAGAAAGTCCACTTTTACGACACTAGCCAGATTCAAAAGAGATTCGAAGCTACGAGAATAGACAAAGTCGTCAAGGGCCATATGATATCCCGCGTCTTTCAGCGCCTGGCATTTCTCCACAATCGCGGGCGTAGGATCGACTGTTTCTAGTATCTCTACAACGAGATACTCCTTGGAAAACAGAGTAGCTACTTCTTCTTCAATGAGTTTGGCAGAGAAGTTGATAAAGGCCGGAAGGCCGGACGTAATGTTCTCTATGCCAAAGTCTTGGAAGGCGTTAAATATCACCTTGGATGAGGCCGCGTCTGCGTCTACCTCTCCTGTAAAGATGTTTTCTTTACCACTACTACGATAAAGCAGTTCGTATGCGACAACCTCTTCATCCACATTGAAGATAGGTTGCCTCGCCAAAAATACATCCGCTTTCATTCACTCAGCGCTCCTATACGTATCAGTTCTTAATACCAAGCCTAGAGTTTCGCCAATATCAGGCGATCTCCTTCTTCCCTTGGATCTCTCCTTGGGGCTTCGTTACTTCTGTTCCTGCAGGGACTCGAGCCGCAGCGACGAACAGGGATTCTTGTATGGGTGCAGAAACTGTATGAAACTCAAAGAACGCGCTAAGAAGTGGAGGTTACATTGATGATGACCCCAGCACAGCCCACCCAAGTTTTCTATAACGCCAGGATCATTACCCTCGATCCAGCCCAACCCGGGGCAGAGGCCATGGCCCTTGTTGGAGACAAGATCCTGGCGCTAGGTACGGATGAACAGATTCGAGCTCTGGCCACAAGTGCAACCGAGATCCATGATCTCGCAGGACAGGTGGTTGTTCCAGGCTTTAATGATAGCCACATGCATCTCATCAATTTGGGTCAAGGCATGGATGGTGTGGATTTAACCAAAGCTCGTTCTGTTTCGGATCTGGTCCGCCTGGGTCAAGACTATGTCCATCAGGATCCTGACCATTCCTGGATCCTTGGTCGTGGTTTTAACGACGAGGCTTTTGATCACAAGGTCCTGCCCACGAGGGCAGATTTGGATCGAGTTTCGGAAACCAAACCCGTGCTTTTCACCCGGGTTTGCGGGCATATTTGTGTGGCAAACTCCAAGGCGCTTGAGATGGCTGGCATTGCTGCTGACACCCCCGATCCTACCGGCGGGGATCTTGACAGAGACGCCGAAACAGGAGAGCCCACGGGCATTCTGCGGGAAAATGCCATGGACCTAGTCAGGAGGATGATTCCGTCCCCCAGCATTGACGATCTAAAGCGAGTGATCCGGATCGCGAGCCAGGAAGCTGCCTCCTTAGGGCTAACCTCGGTACAAAGCAATGATCTACACGGAACTCGAACACTGATTAACCGCCTGGAGGCATACCGCCAATTGGCGGAAGCGGGAAAGCTGCCCATCCGGGTAGAGCTCCAGTCCACCATGCCCACTCCTGAAGAGCTCAAAACATACTTAGAAGTCAGAAAAATCCACCCCACCCTGGGAACTATGGTCACCCTTGGACCTTTGAAACTCTTTACCGATGGTTCCTTGGGAGGGCGCACTGCAGCTCTTACCGATCCTTACGCCGATGATCCTACGACTTCAGGCATGGTCATCTTCTCCCAGGAGGAGCTGGATGAGCTTGTGCTCCTGGCAGCCGGGGCAAACGTGCAGGTTGCCATTCATGCCATTGGCGATCGGGCTATGGATATGGTCATGGACAGTGTTGAGCACGCCCAGCTGGCCGAACCAGGCTGGACCGCCCGTCCACGCATCATTCATGCCCAGATTACACGCTACGATCAACTGGAACGCCTGGCCAAGCTGGGAATCGTCTGTGATATCCAGCCCATCTTCGTTCCCACCGATCTGCATTTTGTAGAAGCCAGGGTTGGCAGTAAAAGCGCCCAGAACTCCTATGCCTGGAAAACGATGCAAGATCTAGGTATCCATACTGCAGGAGGTTCCGATTGTCCTGTGGAGTCTTGTAACCCTCTCTGGGGAATGCACGCAGCCATAACTCGCCAGGATCAAGACGGTTATCCCAAAGCAGGATGGCATCCCGAGGAATGCCTGACGGGCCTGGAAGCACTAGCCCTCTTTACGAAAGGATCAGCCTATGCAGCCCAGGAAGAAAATATCAAGGGCACTCTGAGCCCAGGGAAACTCGCTGATTTTGTCATCTTGCCTGAAGACCCAACGCAAGTCGATCCCAAGAAACTCCTAAGCATGAAGGTCGTTGCTACCTATGTTGGGGGCCAGGCGACCTTGTTGGACACTTTAGATTAGAAGCATAATCATTGGGGTTAGCCTCTTTGTCTTGAAAGCGCCTAGACTTCTTCTGGGCGCTTTTTCGATCGGCAAGGGCCCTAGTCAAAATCGGATCATGCAAGGCGAAACACACCGGCATTACGTGCCCTATCTTCTGGGGGCGTAGTGTTAGGGTCTTGCGAACAATCTTAAGTTTCTGTTGCAATTAAGGAGGAGAACCACAGCACATGGAAAAATATGCCATTGCAAATAAGTTAGTGTAACTAACTAATTGTATCGTAGGTCCAAAAGGGGAGGTGGTCGATGTTTCTAACGTTGCGTCTAGGCTCGATTGAAAGCACGCAGGAACACAATTTAGGGAGGTTATGAATTTGTTACTAGGAAAACGCAGTAGCATGCTATTTGTGGTTGTGTTAGTGGTGACAGTCCTAATGGGCTCCATGGTAGTGAATGCGGAAAAATTGCGGATCGTCAGCAGCATTTCCGGTGGGAAAACAGCTGAAGAAAGCGAATTGTTCGCCCAAGAAGTGGGAGAGGCCCTCGGCCTAGAGGTAGAATGGATTAGGCCATCTGGTGATGAATATCTCCAAACCGCTTTACGGAGTGGAGAACGTTTCGACTTGATCTACTTGA
>CAZAJB010000081.1:0-9266 GCA_964485345.1 uncultured Clostridiaceae bacterium | reverse complement strand
GCACCACCTAAAGGTTGTTGGAGTAGAGCGTGCCGTGTTCACAGACGATGCTTTGCATTTGATTCATGAATACAGCGGTGGTATCGCCCGAAAGATAAACAATCTCTGCACCAGCTGCCTACTACATGCTTTTGCCAAGTCCAAAAGCCTAATTGACGACCGTATGGTTCGAGTTGTCCTCGAAAACGAATTCTTAGGCTAGTGAAAAACAGCAGAAACTAACTGATGCGCCTAGCCTAGGAAGGCTAGGCCCCATCTTCCCTTTAGAAAACGGTCATGCAATCTTAGAGAGAAGTGGCCACAGAGTGTTAGAGACTACAGTATTGTGCTAGGAATGCCCAGCCACTGTCAAAGATTAAGTTGATGAAATTGCTCTTCTATATGGACTTCACTCAGTTCAAGAGGAGCGGTGTCTCAATAAGTGGTGTTTGCTATGTGGCGTTGCCTTTCGGCCCCGCAATCGATAGGTGGCAGTTGCTGTTGGCTTGGTTAGAGGAGGAGAGGGCAATCACGGTGGAATCAAACGATGAAGGCCACGATTACCTCTTCACTGAGAGTGATTTTGATGCCACTGTGTTTGCTGAGAGGGAGCTGCAAGTTGTTGGAGACATAGTCTCTAGACTAGGATCGGTGACTGCCAAGAGCTTGGTGAATAAGTCACACGCTGAAGACGCCTTCACTAAGACCGAAAGTGGCCAACTCATTTCTTACGAGCATGCTTTGACGCTGACTGTGTCGTGATGATCTTGCCTTGCCGAAAAAGTGATAATGAAAGACCATCCGTCCCTTGGATGGTCTTTCTTGTCTACTATGCCTCTGTGATTCAGGCTACGTCTTAACTGCTATTTCCCCCACAGCCGGCCGTGTTCCTTAAGGGTTGACTTGATGGTGGCAAGATTCTTGGTGTCCATCCCAGGGAGGCTGAAAACCTCATCTTCGGCGAAACGCATTAGGTCACCTAGATAGGTAAGTTTTAGTGTTCGCAGTGACTCCCTGGCCTCCCCTGTAAGTCGATCCAACAACAGCGCAATCGGTACTTTACTCCGGGGTGTTTTCACGGGAAAGCCGGCGTCGAAGGCCAGCACCTCTTCTTGCGGCAGGTTATCGTATGCTTCAGCTTCATAGAATCGCCCCGAAATTCCGCTTAAGGCTCCGCCGATGAGCTCCATGGCCATAAAGGGGGGATACGTGTTCCCGCCTGAAGTCGTGAGCCCAAACTCGCCAGCCTGCCTGAATCCCAGGCGGGGGTAGTAGTCTGGATGTCCGAAGATGACGATGGCTGTGAAACCGAGTTCACGGGCCTTCTCAAAGGTCGCGAGCATGAGGGCTCTTCCGATCCCTTTGTTTTGAAATTCAGGTAAGACTGAAAGGGGGCCGAAGGTTAGAACTTCGTGTTCTGTGGCTTCTGGGGTTACGACTTTGGATCTGGCATACATGATGTTTCCCACAAGTCTTCCGTCTACTTCTGCCACATAATCCAGTTCTGGGACAAAGGCTTTGGAACGTCTCAGTTTGTGTACGAGAAAGTGTTCGTCAATATAGGGGCGGCAATCGGTGTTGATCCAAAAAGCCTCCCTGGTCAATTCCTCCACAGCACGATAGTTGGCCGGTGTTTCTAGGCGTAATTTGATGTTCATTTCAGACCAACTCCGTTTTTCTGTGTTTGTTTTTTCCACTTGTGAAAGTCTTTGCCCCTTTGTTTTTGGATTTCTAGATAGGCGGCCTTATCCTCTATAAAGCGGGCCTCTCGCTTGAGTCTGAGGTAGCTTTCCCATCGTTCAAAAGGTAGATCCCCGCTATCCAGGGCGGCTTTGACTGCGCATCCCGGCTCTGATTTGTGTTCGCAATCGGTGAACTTGCAGTAGGGGAAATAGCCTTCCACATCGGAGAACGCTTCTCCAAGTCCTGCACTCACATCCCACATGCCCAGTTCTCGCATCCCTGGGGTATCGATGATCATGGCTCCGTTATCGAGCATGACGAGTTGCCTGTGGGTGGTGGTGTGCCGCCCTTTGTCATCGTCTTCTCGAATTTCTTGAACGAACATGAGGTCTTCCCCTGCAAGTGCATTAACGAGGCTCGATTTGCCTACCCCCGATGATCCTAAAAACACCACTGTCTTGCCAGGACTAAGATAAAAGTCTAAAGTCCTAAGGTCGGTACCATCCACCGCGCTTACGGAGTGTATCGAAACTCCGATGGCGATCTCGGCTGCTGCTTCCATTTGGTTTTCCCAGTCATCGACTAAGTCTGCTTTGGTAAAGACAAGCACCGGCGTTGCTCCAGACTGCCAGGCCAGCGTAACATAGCGTTCGAGACGCTTGAGATTGAAGTCTTGGTTTAGGGACTGCATGATGAACACGTAGTCAAAGTTGGCGGCAACCGCTTGTTCACCGCGGCCTTTGTCGGGATCGCGCCGCGAGAAAAACGATCGGCGGGGAAGGGTCTTCAAAATCAGGCTGTCTCCCCTAGGATTATGGTCGATCAAGACAAAGTCTCCTGTGGTGGGGAACTCTTCGAGACTGTCTGAGAAATAGGCACTTGATTTCAGCCTCGCAGAGACCTCACCGTATTCACAGACTAACTCATAACGTTCACGGTGTACTGTGGTGACCCTGGCTGGGGTGCAATCTGTATAGTTTTCTAGAACCTCTTGGGGTAATCCATACTTCTCTAGATTCAATCGTTTCATCCTCCAGTATAGTTGATATGTTGTGAGCTACACGTTGAGCAATCATCAAACATCAACTCCTTTCCGTAAGTTCAAAATGGGCAGAAAAATACCGCAGAACGCAGCCTTTGATAGCTGCAAACTGCGGTCTAGTGATTTGCTTGGCAAATCGCCTTGGGGTTTGACTTCGTCAAACGTCCACATCACATGTGCTAGAAATAAACAAGCACACCTCTTCGATGTGCCTGCGGTTGTTTACAGTATTCACGAAAGGTTACTTTTGGGCACAGCAACAAAGGGCCGTGCCAGCTATTATGCTGTTAGGGTAAGGGCCAAAAACCCAGATCACTATAGTTTGCAGACATTAACAGCAGATCCTTCCGTATCGCCAAGCAGGTTTCTACGCAGCGATCTTGAATCAAATTCAGTATAACATCCTTTTTTAGGGAAATCAATGGATACTTAGCAAAGCGCGACCGGTCGTTAAGTGGTGGTTAAGTGAGAACGGCTATACTCAGCGGGACGGGCTTTCGTACTGTAAGGACCAAGTAGCCCGTAGGGTACTGTTACGAATATCGTAAAATATAACTAGGATTCCGCAAAAGAGCAATACCGAAGGTCGACGGTGATGACCAGGGAGTATTGCTTTTTTTCTTCATTATTAAGAAACCGCGATGCTTGTTAAAACCGAATTGGCATGGCCATACTATGTGAAATGTTTACCTACAATCGCCGTGATCCCCTTACCAGGCTGTGGTATGGACTTTTCGAGGACATTGGAGTTCCCTTTGATCTCTGGATGACTTTACGGGCAGACATAATACTGGAAATTATACACTTAGTGAAATTATTTTGCTAGCAGGATATACATAAGAATAGTAGAATTGTTAACAATACCGTAGTTACATGTCCACGGTAGTTTGACAAAATAACATTATTGGAGGTATGAATATGCATTATCGTAACAAGGGTCTCATCAAGTTGCTCTTCCTTACGTTACTCCTCAGCCTTGTCGCTACTCCCGTACTCGCTTCGACCTATCAGGACTCAATCACTATTGGTGTGGCCAATGACGTCACGACTTTGGATCCGCAAGGCTCTAACACTGACGCGAACATGATGGCTTTTCTACTGACTCACCAGACAATTGTTGACATTGATCCGGCTACAGGAGGGATCATTCCAGGACTTGCAACCTCTTGGACCGTTTCAGAGGATGGTTGTGTTTTCACGTTTGCAATTCCCGCAGGTGTAAAATTCACCGATGGCACACCTCTTACAGCCGAAGATATCAAGTACACATATGAGAGGGCAGATCAGTCTTCCTTTACCAAATCGAAGGTGTCCTTGATAACTGCTATGGACGTTATTGACGATACTCATATCGCCATTACGATTGAAAAACCTAGCCAGGAATTCTTAGTACTCTTGGCTCACAAGTCCATGAGCATTCTTTCTAAAGCCGTAACCGAAGGCCAAGAGTTTGGATACCAAACTGGTACAGGCATGTTCGCGGTAGAGCGCTGGGTGCCAGGAGATTATGTCTCCTTTGTCCGTAATGATGATTTCCACGGAGAGAAGGCCCCTACTCGTCGTGTCGTATTTCGCCTCATTAAAGAAGAATCATCTCGTTTGATTGCCCTGCAGACCGGCGAAGTCGATGTCTGCGTAGATCCGTTATCCACAGATCTTATGTACATTGAGGATGACACCAAGCTAGACCTCGTGACAATCCCCAACGTCGTTCTCCTCTATGTTGCTGTGAATGGTGACAAACCAGGACTTGACAATGTCCATGTCCGCAGAGCCCTTGCCCATGCCACCGATAAAGAATCCATGATTCTGGTGGGATATAACGGTGTAGGAACTCCTCACAACAACTTCATCAACCGGGGTCAGTTTGGACTCTACGAGGACATTCCCGTGTATGAATTTGACCTAGAAAAAGCGAAACAAGAGTTGGCATTATCAGGTTATAAGCCAGGTCAACTCTCCTTAGAGGTTATCTATAACGACACCGCCAAGGAGAATATGGCACTGATTTTGCAGAACGACCTAGCTCAAATCGGGATCACACTGAATCTCAAGAAGATGGAAACTGCTGCTCTGAAGGCTATTTTGAATGACCCTACCCTTGACTATGAACTATGCCTCTATCAATGGACCGATGCTGACGGAACAGACTTCACCGTCCGGAACATGTATGGTAGCTATGAAAGAGATGGCGTTCTGGTGAAGAATGGTAGTAACCGTGGCAACGTGAAAGACGCCGAACTCAACGCCATGATTGATGCCGCTCTCGTAGAGTTAGATCCTGTGGTACGCGAGAAGATGTATCATGAAATTGAAGAGTATCTCTACAATCTATCTCCAATCGTGCCAGTTGCCACTTCTATGATCAATGTAGGTGTCAAGAAGGGTCTAACAGGCGTGAACTGGATTGGTACCGCTAAGCACGACTATCGCTATATTGCCCTTCCGCTAGACTAATCTACGCAGAAGTGAGAATTTGAGATTGATGTATTCGCCAAAGGGGGGCACGATCAGCTTGGTCGTGCGCCCCTTCGACTAAGAAATCCGAGGAGAATGAAATGCACAGATATGTTATCAAACGATTTCTGCTGCTTATTCCGGTCTTGCTTGCGGTGGCCTTTTTAATCTTTGCTATTATGGATGTAGCCGCGGGGGATCCCGTTTATTCGGTTGCCGGCCCTGATGCAACAGAAGAAGAGCTCGATGCCCTTCGGGAACAAATGGGCCTAAAGGGTAGCCTCGTAGAACGTTACCTCAGGTACATCTGGGGGCTATTGCAGGGGAATTTGGGAACATCATACGTATCAAAGCAAGATGTCATGAAAGTATATTTGGAACGTCTTCCTAACACTTTAAAACTGGCGTCCTTTACCATGGTGATCGCGGTGGCGATTTCTGTTCCACTAGGTATCATTGCCGCTGTACACCAGAACTCCTGGAAGGACACTATATCTATGGTTTTAGCACTTTTGGGGCTTTCGATGCCCAACTTTTGGCTCGGGCTCCTGTTGATCATCTTGTTTTCTTTAAAGCTCGGGTGGCTACCATCGGGTGGCTATGGAGGCTTCTCAAGTATCCTCTTGCCGGCCTTTTGTATTGGAGCGGGGCTTGCGGCCTTTATGACTCGAACAACGCGCTCCTCTATGCTCGACGTCATTCGCCAGGACTACCTGAGAATGGCCCGGTCTAAGGGTGTATCGGAGCGTCGGGTAATCCGCAAACATGCACTTAAGAACGCCTTGATTCCGATCATCACAGTATTTGGCGTGCAGTTCAGCAACGTACTGGGCGGGTCTGTCTTAGCAGAGACCGTCTTTGCTTGGCCTGGTGTAGGACGGCTTGTGGTCGATGCTATTGAGCAACGTGACATTCCCATGGTAACCGGGGCTTTAGTGATGACCACATTACTAGTGAGTGTAGCCAATCTGCTTATTGACATTGTCTATGCCTATGTCGATCCGCGGATCAAAGCACAATATACTAAATGAGGATGAGCACATGAGTACTAATCTACGAGCTTCCCAGAAGTATAAGAAGAGGAGCACTTTTGTTTCGATCTTTCGACAGCTAAGAAAAAACAAGGGAGCAATTATCGGTCTGGTCATGATGTTCATCATTGTGGCTTTGGCCCTTTTGGCTCCAGTCATTTTTGATTACAAGCAAGACGTCATCGGAATGAACTTGAGGGAGCGACTGCAATCGCCTTCACTCAAGCATTTGTTTGGAACCGATGAGATGGGTAGGAATATCCTCGCTCGCGTGATTTGGGGGGCACGTTATTCTGTGGCAGTTGGCGTTATTGCTGTCTTGATCGCCCTCGTAGTTGGGGTCACGCTTGGTGCAGCCGCTGGCTATGTAGGGGGTGGCTTCGAGAATCTGATTATGCGTCTCACCGATATTTTCTCTTCCATTCCAAGTGTCTTGATGGCCATTGCAGTGGTTTCTGCCTTAGGCAAGAGTACGGGAAATCTCATGATCGCCGTGGGTATTGCCAGCACAGCCCCCTTCGTCCGGGTAGCTCGGGCAGCGGTGCTGACGGTGCGAGGTGAGGAGTATATTGAATCAGCCAGAGCCATCGGGATGCCTGAGTGGCAGATCGTTGTCCTTCACGTCTTGCCAAACTGTGTTTCCCAAATCATTGTTCAGGCAACGCTTCGTGTTGGTTCTGCGATCATTTCCTCAGCCCAGCTGAGTTTCTTGAACTTGGGGGTTCCTGCCCCAGCCCCGGAGTGGGGGAGTATGCTTGCAGCAGGTAGATCCTATATACGCGGTTACAGCTATATGACCTTGTTTCCAGGCTTAGCCATCATGGTGACAGTTCTTTCCCTGAACCTGATTGGCGATGGACTGCGTGATGCAATGGATCCCAAATTGAAACGATGATAATCCCACAGGGAGTGAGTAGTAAGGTGAAAGACAAGACGAATGATTATATCCTGGATGTGGAGAATCTTGTGGTGCGCTATGAGACCGAAGATGGTGTAGTGAACGCCCTCAACGGCTTTGACTTGAAGCTGAAGTATAAACAGACCATCGGTCTTGTGGGTGAAACAGGGGCAGGAAAGACCACTGCTGCCCTAGCTATCTTACGTTTGGTTCCCGACCCACCAGGGGTTGTGGAGTGTAGCAAGCTCGTCCTCGATGGGCATGATATTTTGGCACTCCCTAACCTCAAGATGGATGAGGTGCGCGGCAAGGATATGTCCATGATCTTTCAAGATCCGATGACATCTCTGAATCCGGTGTTTACGGTTGGTGAACAGATTGCTGAAAGCCTAGAAATCCATGAAGGCCTTTCGAAGACAGACGCCATCGAGAAGGCCCAAGAAATGCTGGAGCTAGTAGGTATACCGAAGGAACGGCACAACGAATATCCCCACCAGTTCTCTGGCGGTATGAAGCAACGGGTCGTGATCGCTGTCGCTTTGGCCTGTAATCCTAAGCTACTTATTGCGGATGAACCCACCACAGCTCTTGACGTGACAATTCAGGCTCAGGTACTTGAGCTGATGAATGATCTTAAGATGAAGTACGATACCTCAATTATCATGATTACCCATGACCTGGGCATTGTGGCAGAGGTCTGCGATGATGTGATGGTGATGTATGCTGGGCGTATTGTGGAACAAGGAACTCTAGAGGATGTCTTCAACCGCACGATGCATCCCTATACGGAGGGTCTTTTCAATTCACTTCCCAACATCAGGAACCGCCAACGCATGCTCAAACCCATTCGGGGCTTAATGCCTGATCCTATGAATTTACCCCCAGGCTGTTCTTTCGTTTCGAGGTGCAACTATGCCAACGAAGACTGTAAGAAGGCCGTACCAGAATTGAGGACCGTCAGCGATACGCACAAAGTTCGATGTATAGCTTATGATAGGCCAGGATTCCAGATTGAAAGGGGGAGATCCTAATGGCTGACAACATTCTGGAAGTACGTAACCTCAAGAAGTACTTCCCGACATCGCGAGGTCCCTTGCATGCGGTGGATGATATTACTTTTTCTCTGGAACGGGGAAAAACTCTAGGACTCGTTGGCGAATCCGGCTGCGGAAAGTCCACCACAGGAAGATCCATACTCAGGTTGCTGGAGCCTACTTCCGGCGAGGTACTTTTCAATGGAGTTGACCTAACAAAGCTGAGTCTAAGAGCGATGCGCAAAACGAGAAAGGACATCCAGATTATTTTCCAGGACCCATTCTCGTCCCTCGATCCGAAGAACACTGTTAGTCAGATCATTGCAGAGCCCCTGAGGGTGAACAAGATCTTGAAGGGCAAGCATGAGATCGAAGAGCGGGTTTTGGAGCTCATGGAAACCGTTGGCCTAGCCGAACGACTGATTAACAGCTATCCTCATGAACTGGATGGTGGCCGTCGACAGAGGATCGGAATCGCCCGGACACTGGCCATGGATCCCCAACTGATCATTTGCGATGAACCAGTTTCTGCCCTTGACGTGTCAATTCAAGCCCAAATTCTTAACCTCTTGAAAGAATTGCAGGATCGAATGGGGCTATCGTATATCTTTATCACTCACGATCTGTCCGTGGTGAATCATTTTTCCGACACGGTTGCAGTGATGTATCTCGGTCAAATTGTGGAGATGGCACCCACAGGCGATCTTTTTGAGAATCCCCTCCATCCGTATACCAGGGCACTATTGTCTGCTATTCCGGTTCCGGATCTCAGTCATCGGCGAGAGAAAATCTCACTTAAGGGAGAGATTACGAGTCCGATTAACTTGCCTGAAGAATGCCGTTTTGCCAATCGTTGCTTTGAGGCCGAACCCCACTGCAGAAAAGGCGTTCCCGAGTTAAAAGAAGTCAGTCCAGGTCACTTTGTTGCTTGCTTTAATGTGGAAGCCGAAGGAAGTCGGGTCGCTGCGGCTGGTGAATAGGTAGGTTAGACATTTCGCATCAAGTTTGCTGAAAACGCTTCTGGGAGTTTCCCCAGTGGCGTTTTTTCATGTCCTTTTGGCTTTCTGCTGCAATGAAGAGGGAACGCATAATTGCATTAGGTTGCCAAAATCGTTCGAAACACCCGCTCCAAATCTATCGCG
>CAZAJB010000080.1:0-9625 GCA_964485345.1 uncultured Clostridiaceae bacterium | reverse complement strand
GAATGAATTTGTCAGCACCAACAGACTCAGGGCTGGCATCGCCAACATCAATAAACACGGATCCATCACTGGTCACAGCTTTTGCACTGGCAATGGCAGTCTGTCCATTTTCGATGCTAGGGATCTGGTGAATGGTAACAGATAGCTCCTTGATTCCTTCCTCTTGCGCCACGTGCAGAAGTCCCGCATAGAGGACAAATGGCTTTCCTTCAATTAATAAAATGAACTGGTCTGGTACTACGATCGGTGTTCTCATCTTCAATCCTCTTTTAGTGTGGGTTTTGGAACGCAAAAAAGGGCCCTAGGCATTAGCCCAGGACCCAAAGAGCGGCTTGCCACTCATTCGGCTATTCATGGCCAAACAGCGGCAGAGGTCCTTGTGGATCGTGCAGATGCAGAACGCCCGAATATGGGTCTTACGGCTTGGAAGGATGCGCCAATAGGCAAAATTCAGAAAACTGATGTTGTGGTCGCCAAGAATTATCTGACTGAATTTGAGTTCACTCAGATGGGGCGTATGGCATCAGGCGCGATAGGCGACCTTATCTGTACGTTTCTAAGATCATGCAGGAAATCTCTCCTATTGATAGAATTCCAAGAAGACGAGAAGATTTGATTTGTTCAAATATTGTAGTGAAGGACAATTAGATGACTCATAAATATTGGGGATATCATGGAACCACCCGAGCTAATGCAGATGAGATACTTCGTTCAGGTCGCTTTCGTTTTTCGACAGAAGAACAGGAGTGGTTAGGGAGAGGGATCTATTTTTTCGAAAACGATCCTAGGCAAGCGAGAAATTGGTGCATGAAGGCGAGAAAGTACCCCGAATGGGCGGTTCTTCGGAGCAAGATTGAAGCCAACGTGGTAATTGATTTGGTTGATACTGAGACGTTTGAGAGGTTTCGCTCCATTGCCAATAGGATGAAAATGCGATACACTAAACTTAGGGATGGGCGCCCCAGGCACTTAATTAACTCTGTGGTGCTCAACGCTATGTATGAGGCAGAACCCTACGACTTGGTACGAGGAATATTCGAGGTACCAAGTACTTATACTGTGGATAGGACCAATATCAAGCAGTACCAAATTCAGTTATGCGTAAGAAATCTGCAATGTGTGAAAGAAACGTCGGAGGTGGAGCGGAGTGCATGCTAAGGATTATTTCGATAAAGTGGAGATGTATATCAATGGCTTGACTGACCTAGAGTTTGAGAATCTCCTGGTAGAAGCAGGAATTGAAGCTTATCCGTCTGACGAACCTCTTATCTATGCGGCTATCACAGTGAAATCGAGCTCCTTGTATGGAGAGACTTCACTTTATTCGTCTAGAAGCCAACACTACAGTGTCATCTTGGATGGGGTGGCCTAAAGCATGGACAAGCATGTACAGAGTACCTTTCGATTCAACGGCTATAGGGTGAAGAATATACAGTTTTATATGAACGAAGAATTTGAACCCCGACAGCCAATTGAAATTGACTTTGCCATAGACATCGAAATTGGCCTGACTGAAGACTGCGACAAAGCAACTGTCATATTGCACTCAAGGGTATTTGAACACGCCGTTGAGCACGACTACCCTTTTTCCTTGGCCGTCTCAATAGAGGGCTTGTTTAGTAGCTCGGAAAATGTGACACACGACGAACTAATGGAACTATGTGAAATCAACGGGACTGCCACGTTATTTCCTTTTTTGCGCTCGGTTGTAGCAGACATCACAAGAGCTGCCAATGTCGACCCTCTTATTCTACCTTTGGTTAACGTTTACCAGTTGATCCAGACGCAAAAGGAACAAGATGGCGCAAAAACAGGGCATTCAGAATGAGGGAAACCAGTTTTCCATTCTAGGCTTTCTTATGCGGTCTAGCCATATGACAAAAAACCCCAGTTCATCAACTGGGGTTAATCTTCTTATGGTGCCGAAGGTGGGAGTCTACAAAACGAGTGTGCTCTAGTGTTGTTTGGTGTTGTTATGCCCGTCTAGCCGGCGTTTTTCTTTTTATCTGTGATGTTTAGTCCGGCGGAGATTGCCCCGTTAGGCGAATTGCATTAGCAAGATATGGGCAAGTTGATTTGTTAATTTTTGCCTAAATCCACATAATAGGGAATAGGATATTTCGTCGCAGAAGAAGAAATATAAGTTAGTACTTTTTGGTTTTCGAAGTTGTGGGGGTGTCGCATTGGAACAGAATAGCAAAGTTACTTATTGGCTTGAAATTGCTGAATATGATCTTGAGACTGCACAGGCCATGTTGGAAACAAATAGGCTTTTGTATGTTGGCTTTATGTGTCATCAGACAATAGGGAAACTGCTTAAGGCCTACTATGTTTCCAGTTTTAAAAACACCCCGCCTTATATTCACAATTTATCACGTCTGGCTAATCTTTCGGGCATATTCGACCAGCTAAGCGAGGAGCAAAAGGATCTGCTTGATATCTTAGAACCATTAAATATTGAAGCACGTTATCCTACGCACAAAGATTTGATCTTTGATTCTTTGACCTTTGAGAAATGCGCTGTATTAATTAAACGTAAGCGGTAAAGTGACTGGACCTTGACATCAAATAAATGATGAATAGTTGGCCGAAGTGGTTCTGACCATAATAGAGAAAACCCCCGCCGCAAAAGTAGCGAGGGTGGAGAGCGGAGATTACTTTTTCTTCTTGGGTGTCCTGCAAAATTCGGGTAAGTCCTCTGACCAGGGAAGGCAGCGATCTAGTTCCGATGAAGTACTGTTGGGCAATTTCTCCAGCAAATATTCGATGTACTTGAAGGGGTTAAGCCCATTGTCCTTGGCGGATTCGATAATGCTGAAAATGATGGCGCTGGCTTTAGCTCCCCTGGGATTGTCAACAAAGAGAAAGTTCTTTCTTGCTATAACGAAGGGTTTAATGGTTCGCTCGGCAAGATTGTTATCGATCTCTAGTCGTCCATCTAACAGAAAATTATTCAATGCTGTCCAATGGTTTAGACTGTACTGGATTGCTTTGCCAAGATGGCTTTGTGGCAGAACTTCATTCTTTGTCTTATGAAGCCATGCCAAATAAGCCTCGAGCACCGGTTTACTTTCCAAAAGCCGCTTTTGATAGCGCTCTTCAGGCCCTAGGTGACGAATATTCTTTTCGATTTTATAGAGCTTTTGGCAATGTTTCAATCCCTCTTGGGCTTTAGAATTTTTTCCTCTTGCTCCGGTTGCTTTAATTGCATCATCGTATTTTCGCTTGGCATGGGCCCAGCATCCTACATTAATAACACCCTCCAAGCCATCATAACCAGCGTAAGCATCCGTTTGGAGAAATCCCTCGAAATCTTTCAGAAATTCCCGAGGATGCTCCTTCGCCCTCGATGGCTGGTATTCAAAGAGGGTGATAGCCGGATCGTAGCGGCCTGTTCGATAAAGCCACATAAATGACTTGGATTCAGCCGCTTTGCCATCCTCTTTTAGGACCTGGATCGACGTTTCATCAGCGTTTAGTAAATCCTTTGCCAATAATTCGGCTTTCATCCGCTCATAAAGAGGCTCAAACCAGTTTTCGGCAGCATAGATGGTCCAATTAGCCATGTTCTGCCTAGAAAGCGACACACCGGATCTGGCCCATTGCTGCTCTTGTCGGTAAAATGGTGAGCCCATGACATACTTTTCATTGATAACATGGGCAACTACAGATGGTGAAGCAATACTGCCCGGAAAGGCCCGGTTGGGTTTGGGCGCTTTAACAACAACAGGCTGAGTGCCATCGCTGTCTTTTTCGCAGGTATGGCAACCATAGACATACCTTACATGAACCCGAGCAAAGAGCTGGGCAGGTTCATATACGACTTCTTTGGTGGTATCCTGGCCGATGACGTGCCTTCTATTGCCGCAGCACGGGCAAGACATTTCCTCTTCGTGGAGATGGTACTCGATAATTTCTTCCGGCAGGCCTTCAAGGCTTGCGCCGCGCTTAGTTCTCTTTTTGCGCTTGTGTTCAGGCACGGTAATAAGCTCGGGTTCGGGAGCGAGGGGTTCAGCAGTCGCTTCAGCCTCGTTAAAGACATTTTCGAATAGTTTTGTTTGGTCTCTATGGTCTTTGTTTTTCTCGCTGGAGGCACCAAAGCGCTTTGCTTGAAGCAGTCTAATTCGGGCTTTAAGATATTCGATCTCGTCGAGAGCATTATCCAGTTTAGTCTCTGCTATTTTAGCCCGCTCTTCCCACGTATATTCCGTTGTAATCGAGGTTTTAGCTGTCTTTTCCATAAATATTACTTCGCGTTTTGTTTGGGAAGTCCTGCAGGAAAAACTAAAAAAAGAGAAAATGTTTTTCTTGCTCAAACAGCGTATTTAGGCACTTTAATGAGTCGCTTTTCAATTGGTTTTAGCGCCTGACCTTCAAGAATTTGTCTGAGATCTTGCCAGGTTACATTGAGTGGGTTAATCTCACTCCCAGTTTCGGGCCAAGGCAAGCGGCCTTTTTCTAAGCGAAAATAGTGCAGCCAAAAACCGCGCTCAGACCATTGCAGGATCTTAACCTTAGTACGCTGTCGATTGCAGAAGGCAAAGAGGCAAGGTTCAAAGGGACTTAGCTCAAAGTCCAGCTGAACAATTGCTGCCAGACCATGAATTGCCTTTCGTAAATCAGTAGCTCCTACTGCTAAATAGACTTTTTGCCTAGGGTGACTGCTTAACATATTGATAAGCACACCCTTAAGACATCGGCTAAAACTCTTTGATCAAAGCCCTCCGTCACTGCAACTTTTAGTTCGCCAACTTGCACCACAATATTTGCCTCTTCAGAAGCGGCAGATTCTAAGCTAACCCATTTATTAGCAGAGCTAATGTTGTTTGAACGATTGCGTTTACTCAACCAATAACTAAGCTGATGAGCTTTAAGACCGTGCTGGGCGCACCAAGCTCTTTGACTAAGGTCACTGGCAAGAAAGGCATCAATGCGCTCATCCCACAATTCCTTTTTTGCTTGGTCTCCGATAAAAATCAACTCCTTCGCTTTGATGAGACCATTATCTCACCATAGCAAAGGAGTTGGTAGGCCCATTCACTTTACCGCTTACAATTAAACAGGTAAAGGAGTTAAGCGAGTGGATAAAAAGTCGGCTTTAAGAATTGCGCGAACGTATGCGAAGTTGGTTCAAGAGAACTTTGATGTAGAGCAGATTCTTCTGTTCGGTTCGTTTGCAAAAGGGACTCCCAGTCAAAATTCCGATATTGATATAGCGATAATAGTCAACGCAATTGAAGGGGATTATTTGGAAGAACAAGCAAGATTGTTTAAACTTCGACGAGCAATTGATTTAAGGATTGAACCTGTTCTTTTGGTAGGTGGTAGAGATGATTCCGGGTTTTTGTCCGAAGTAGTAAGGACCGGCGAGGTACTTTATCGTTCATAATAAACGATGTCAAGTTGACGAAGGGTAGAGTAATGCTGGTTGTCACATAAATTTCCAGTGCAGGTAGGTCCAAACTTTCCGCAGGTTGGGTGAATGGGATATATGGATGTTTCAGTGAGACAAATGACAGATATGGATTTTCACGCATGTAGCAATCTGTTAGATTTTAGCGATATAGAAGTAGAACTGGTTGAAGCATTTGAGAAAAGAGAGAATAACTATTCTCTTAGGGCCCACGTTCTTCTACCGGGGGAACGCTCCATCGTAACCGAGCACTTTTCCAGTGATTATCAAGTAAAAACTCTAGCTGTCATAGAGATTTTTGGGAGTAAGATCAATGCACTTTTAAACCGGGCAGCAGCAAGGGATTTGTGCGACATGGCAAACATGATTCGCTACGGGATCTTTGATGAAAGTGAGGAGGCTTTGCTTCGGAAATGTATTCTATGCAGCCATTTCAGCCAAGAGTATTAATAAATGTTTTGATGCCAGTGCTCTTGATCTACTGACAAATCACAAGATTAAGACGGATTTGTATCCGGTCATTCGGAAAAAAGAAATCTTTGATCTTGACTCCACAAAAAAATTAGCTCGAAGCTATGTTGCCGGCTTGATGCAATTGACGGAGTCAGAAACAGAATTCTTGAACCGATTTGAGAAAAAAGAGTATCGCCCCGAGTTGCTATTTTAACAAAAAGAGATTGTTGAAAGGCTAGCCAAACGTCCCATGGCACTTTGGAAAATGCAGATAAAATGATAGTTAACCTCCGTTTCTCAGATATTATCAATTGATGACCAAAATCTCTAAAAGTAAACAAAACTCCGCTTTTGAGGGGTTAGCCCCTGTTAAACTGGGGTATAATTTTCTATGGCGCCGAAGGTGCGATTCATCGGGGGGAGTTCCAGCCAGTGTTGCCAAGTGCCAGTTATCCCACCCAGCTGGCATTTTTGATTTTGGAAATGTTGCCCAGTCTGCTCAATTATGCCTCTTTGTGGGAAGTCCATTAGCAAATGATTAGCAAAACTCGGGTTGATATTTCTCAGGTTTTAGCATAAACTAATGGTAGGGAAAGTAGGGAAGGTAGGAGGTGTTGAAATGGAACTTGCAAAGGTGATGGCGAAGGGGCAGGTTACAATCCCCATTAGTGTGCGGAGGAAATTGAACCTCAAAGAAGGGGATAAACTGATTTTTATCGAAAGAGACGGGAATATGGTTATCGCAAATTCGGCGATGATTGCACTTCAACAAATCCAAACTGCCTTTGAAGGCGAAGCTGAGCGATTAGGCCTAAAAACGGAGCAGGATGTGGTTGACTTAGTTGATGATGTTAGGCGAGAAATCGACAGGGAAAAGCGGGATACCCAGTGAGGATCATGGTGGACACGAATGTGCTGATTTCAATCATTGTCTTTAAGAGCCCAGTTTTGACCGATATGATGACCCTTGTGCTAACAGAGCATCGACTAGTCTTGTCTTCCTACGTCATAGAGGAACTAAAACAAGTTGTAGCCCGCAAATTCCAGGGAAGAACTGCAGCGTTAGAGATCTTTTTGCAAGCCCTACAATATGAATTTGTATAGACACCGGAATTAATGGATAGAACACTTTTCCCCACCCGCGATCCCGCTGATTACCCTGTTCTTTATACTGCCATCGTTGAGAATGTGGATGTTCTAATCACGGGTGATAAAGACTATGCCGGAATTGAAGTTGAAAAGCCTGAAATTGTTACACCTTCGGAGTTCGTTGAAAAGTACGGAGCCTAAATAAAGAGGCTATATCATCGCGGCCTTGATTCGAATAGTGTATGGTTGAATCGTAGGAAAGGTCGTGGAGTATTTTGCCCAGTACTATTAAGTGTCGGCATTTTCATTTAGCCTGCACTTTTTTTATTAACTGCCCCTAATGCAAGTACTTTATTAACGGGATGGAAAACCAAGAGGGATTGTCCCATTTGGAAGTGGGGAGCCATTGGATCAATATTGCGCACTAATGGAATCCTGCAATTCACAGTTTGGATCCACTGATTCACGGAATAATACCACTTGCATCAAACCTTCTGTAGAATGAATTTGAAGCGTCAGCTTCAAATTTTACAAAAAGGGGCCTTAGTATGGCCAGCAACACCACAATACTTTGCATCTGGCTCTTAAAGTTGCAGCCATTAATGAAAGGCTCATCAACGTTAACCCGGCGGAGCTAGTGGTTGAAAAGCCTGTGGCAAACAAGAACCTGGAAATGGAAGTCCGGGACGGAGCAGAGGTGCGGAAGTTCCTCTTTGCGGCCAGGGAAGCTGGAGTTCACGAAGGAGCGTTTTACACTCTTGCCATCGAAACGGGGATGAGGAAAGGGGAACTTTGCGGGTTGAGATGGGAAGACGTTGATCTTGCTTCACGCCGGATTTCGGTGAAGCGCACCTTGATTAAGGCCGGCCCGGAACCAATCCCTGGGCCGCCGAAAGTGGGTAAAAGTACGGCCATTGCTATCTCATCCGTACTCGCATGTCACACCCACCATGCAGGAACAGGCAGCGAGCATACGGGGTGGGGTGATGTAGGTCTAGAGGGAACAATGAGAACACCGTCCCAGCAGAAGAACACCAGGCTTCTGCGTGGGGCGGTGTTTTTTTCAAGAAAAAACATTAGTGAAACTTTTTATAAGGACTTGAAAGGACAAAATCCCCTTGGGTAGAATTGTAAATCAATATAGAGAAAACCAGAAAGGGTGGGGTGATGAAACGATTTCTTGTCGTGCTTGTGATTGCAATGCTCTTTGTTGGCTGTATCGGGGGCGGCAAAAATATTCCACCTAAGATTGACTCCACAATTCCAGCAGAGAAGAACTTAGAAGTAGAAATTGACGAGAGCATAGATTTCTCAATAACCGCCAGTGATCTCGATGGTGATAATTTGGAGTATGTATGGGAACAAACCGGAGACGGAAGTTTCACTGAGAAAGACGGAGCAAAAGCAACTTGGAAAGCACCGGCTGAAGCTGGTGAGGCAACAGTTAAAGTGACGGTAGGCGATGGGAAAGATGGAACTGTATCTCACAGTTGGAATATAACTGTAGTGGCGGGTGAAGAGTATTATAATGAGCATGATTATCAAAAACTTAAAGAATTCTTGGAGCAAAAAGATGAAAATGGCATAAGAAACGGTGACAAGTTAAGCGCATCTTACGATCCAGATGATCCAGAGAGTTGGGGCACTGAATTTATCTGGACCGACAATTTAGAAAAAAGAATTCTGTCAATAGAGATAGGAGTGCACGAAACAGTAGTGGGAGCGCTTGATCTAAGCGGTTGCAGTGCTTTGGAAGAGCTGAGGTGCTCTCTGAATCAACTCATTTCGCTTGATGTAAGCGGTTTAAGCTCTTTAACAATTCTGATGTGTTGGGGCAATGAACTCACGTCGCTGGGAGTAAGCGGTTGCAGTGCTTTGGAAGAACTGTCGTGCTCTCAGAATCAACTCACTTCGCTTGATGTAAGCGGTTGCAGTGCTTTGGTAGAGCTGTGGTGCGGTTTCAATCAACTTACTTCGCTTGATGTGAGCGGTTTCAGTGCTTTGAAAGCCCTGGGGTGCAATAATAGCCAACTTACTTCGCTTGATGTAAGCGGTTGCAGTGCTTTGGAACTCCTGTGGTGCGCTCAGAATCAACTCGTTACGCTGGATGTAAGCGATTGCAGTGCCTTGGAGGATCTTAACTGTGATAGTGGTGTAACGGTTATTGGTTGGCCAAAATAGTCACTAAGGATAGCGGCCTGGATAAGCGGTTAGCAGAAAAGAGAAAGCTTTGAATTGAATAGCAGAAGCCTAGATTGATTACGCTGGAAATCAATAGTTAATTCTGATGGCTCCGGTTACCGGGGCCATCGATCTAGTATCTAGGAAAAAGCGTTGTTTGAGTCCTTCTATTTTATGGACATGGTCAATTCACTGGCAGGACGGATACCACTACTATCCTTTAGAACGCTGGTTTTACATGTGGGCTGATCGAAATTACGCAGCCAAGCCCTGTCAATTACAGCCTTTTTTTGTTGTTGATGTCGTAAACTGGGAATTCATTGTCCAGATTCGGATTCTTTCTAAAACAGAAGCTATTGCTGATTTGTCGGTAGTCCTTGTGGGTTACAGGAGAGATTTCAGCAAATGCCTGCAGGAACGTTGCGTTTACGCATGTTTACCATCATTAGTTGCGGGCAAAAGTCCTCCATCACTGCCGGTTATTACGCT
>CAZAJB010000079.1:0-9804 GCA_964485345.1 uncultured Clostridiaceae bacterium | reverse complement strand
TCCCCGTACGACTACTTAGCTCTTCCACTTCCACGAGGGGAGTGCTAATGATGTAAGGGGCTATCCGCTTGGCACAAGCTTCGATATTATAGCTGAACATGTATCTTCGCCTCTTTAGTGATATGTATTTATTCGTTAGTCTAGACTATCCAACTTAGAGCCGTTAAAACATCTCGATAATTGGTTGTAGAGAAACTTACTACATTGCTCGCCTCTCTTACAACGCCAGGGAAATAGCTGGCCTTGGCGGCATCCACGTGTTCTTTATACATGATCTCCACATGGAAACTCTCTGGTAGCATAATTCTGGCTGCTTTTAGGTCCTGTTGAATTGCTTGCTCAGCCGCATTTCTCAGGTCTTTTTCCACACAAATACGGCTAAAATTCTTGGTCAGTGCCCCATCAGCATCTTTCGCCGCCACGGTAAACAGCCCTGGATGAAGATCTTTTTCATCATCACAAAGCATGGCATCCCCAGATAAAAGCACACTTGGCACTCCTTCTAAGGCACAAGCCCAACTATAAAGGAGAAATTCCGAGGCAATTCTTCCATTCACCTTAATCCACAGAGGTCGTCCAGTTAACGTGTGGGAAAGAGGATTGCCCGGTCTACTCGCTGCAGCATGATAACCTACAAACATCGCCGCATCGAAGCTGCTATCGATCCCTTCCACCATTAAATAAGGGTGACCAGAACGGCGACGCAACAGAGTAACTCCCTCTGGCAATTCTTCTTGGAAGATGTTCTGCCCCCATCCATGGGCATCTTTTACAACGATCTTGGTAGCACCACCGGCCAGTGCGCCTTCGATTGTAGCGAGAACCTCCCGAGTCATTTGCTTGGCATGTGGTATCCACTCCGTCGTCTGTGTGCGTGTCTCTTCCCATGTGGTGGTACTACATATACCTTCAATGTCTACACTTATAAAAACTTTCATTTGAAAACTCCCTCTCTAGACTGCACTCATTCTTAAATTCTCTGATACATACGGCTACCCATTTTTAAAGCCCACGCCTTATCTTGGCTCACAAAAAGGCTTATAACTGTGCCATCGTTCACTGGATCTTCACCTTCTTTTGCAGCCAAGAAGTAGTTCTCCCCGCAAAAGTGCAACTTGCGTTTGGTATCCTCCCAAGATAGGGCGATGCTTAATTCGCCATTTAGATACTCTACTTTGTGGACATGGGCACACCGCGAAAGACCTCCTTCACGGCTACTATAAAAGCCCTCGTAAATGCGTGGTTCTTGGGGCTCCCTATCCACAGGCCGATAGCTATGCGCCGGTGTGTCGGGCTCTAAACCCTCCAGAATGTTAAAAGCACCCATGAGAATACGCATCGGATTAGCTCCACCTATGTTTGTGAGAACAACTCCGGCATAGCCAGTATCCTTCAAAAATCCTCCTGCAGAAGAGATCCCTTTCAAGCCACCCGTATGGGTGAAAAGAGTGTGACCCCTCCAGAGGGCTTTTGCCAGGCCATAGGTGTAGACACCTGTTTCGGTTGTGGGAAATTCATCTCCCAAAATGCGCCTTTCTGCACCCATTCCGAGGAATCGCTTGCCTTCGTGTACGCCACCAGAAGCCAACATTCTATAGTACCTTGCCATATCACTACTTGAAGAGATAATCCAGCCACAGCCCCTATAGGGGGGAGCGAATTGCCAGTTGTCTGACGCAGTAATCTTGCCGTCATCGTCTTTGGAGAACAACTGGGTGACATTGTCATAATCACCTAACCGCTCAAAGCCCAAAGCACTCCGACCCATGCCTAAAGGTTTGAAGATTCTTTGATCTAAAAAATCTTCCATGCTCATCCCAGCAGCCATATCCACAATGGAAGAGAGAATGGCATAACAGTCGTTAGAATAGTTCATATACTCCCCGGGTTGCCCCAAAGGTTCGTAATCACCTGCACAAATATAGTCCACGATGTCCTGAGCCGTTTGCACCTTCAAGAGCTCTGTCAAGGCATCAGTGTCCCTCTTTTCGCCAGGGTCGCGCTTTGTATGGGCATCCATGCAATGATCCAAAGTAGGAAGGAGGGGTAACCCAGTCGTGTGGCACAAGAGATGCTTGATCAACACAGCATCCTTTGGGGTGCCGGGGATCTTAAACTGCGGGAAAAAGCGAGTGACCGGATCGGTAAAACGCAGCTTTCCTTCTTCTTCCAAGATAGCTAACGCCACACCAGTAAATGATTTGGAAAGGGAAGCAACCCCCATAATAGTATCCACGGTGACTGGTTGCTTTGTGCCTTCATGACAATATCCATAGGCTTTCTCAAAAAGCGTGCCGTGGGGGCCTACGAAACTTAAAGACAACCCAGGAATCCTTTGCTTCTCCATTTCTGCCAAAACAAAAGCTTCCAATTTTGCAGAGTCAAATTGAGACAAGTAGATACGCCTCCTAGTCTAAAGTAAGGTAAGGTTATTTCGCGAGTTTAGCCAACAGACTTCGTGCAAGTCCGTCTACAGAGCCGGCATTATTCACCAATACAACTACCCCAACTCCTTGAGCGGGACAAATGACAATTGTTGAGCAATAGCCGCCCACAAGACCATTGTGATCAAAGATTCTTCCGTAAGGCTCTATTCCAATGTGCCAACCGAGTCCTACGCTACGCTGACCCCTGAAGTGAATCTCTTGAGCAAGATGCATTGCCTTACTCAAATCTTCATCACAGGTAAAGCCACCCACATTGGCTGCCATAAAGCGGGCTAAATCACGGGTGGTACTTCTGAGACCACCCGCAGCTCGGAGTGCATCGAAATCCCAGCTCCGAGCAGGTGTGCCACGTTCCAAGTGGGGTTTTGCTTTCCGCTCCATTCGGTGTTCATCGAGCTCAAAAGCAGATGAGTCCATGTCAAGCTTAGCCAAGATGCGTTCCTTCAAAGCTTCGGCATACGTCGACCCAAAAGCATCGCCCAAGGCTTCACCCAGGATAGCCATACCCAGGTTGGAGTATTCGTAAGCTGTGCCTGGAACTCTGCGAGGAGCATTGAAAGTCAGATAATTCTCCATATCAGCCCTTGAAAAATTCGCAAAAGGATTCATGGGATTTATGGCCGCAACATCCCTAGAGAAACCGGAAGAATGGGTCGCCAGATGACTGAGGGTCACCTCCACACCATCTTTATAGGTCTTGGCATCAGGGAAAAACTGGTTGAGAGGGGTATCTAAACCCACTACGTCTTGAAGTGAAAGATCGGCAAGCAACGTGCCCGTAAAGATTTTGGTAAGGGAAGCGATTTCAAAAATGGTGTGCTCAGTAATGGCATCACCGCCTTTTTCCACTTCGCCATAGTTCAGATAGGCAACATGACCATCTTTGACAACCGCGACAGCCATGCCGATAAAACCCTTATCCTCAAAGAACGAACGAGCATCTTGATCCAGTGCACTCAATAGCTCTTCCTCATCTAGAAGTGAAAGTTCGGCCACGTTGGTGTTTGCAAGCCCTAAGACGCTACATGCCAAAACGGCGTAGAAGGCAAGGACAAACACCAATGCTCGTTGCATCGTCGACATCACGAAACCTCCTCGCTTCCCACGGAAGCTAACCAGCAGGCTACAAAGTGTCCGGGTTCCACTTCCTTTAGCTCAGGAACCTCAGAGTGGCAACGATCGATCGCCATAGGACAACGGGTATGGAACAGACAACCCTCAGGCGGATTGACAGGGCTTGGCATATCCCCTTCCAAGAGAATCCGCTGCGCATTCTCTCCAGAGATCTGGGGTACTGAAGAGAGAAGTGCCTGTGTATAGGGGTGACGTGTATTCCGATAAATAGCTTTCTTACTCCCCATCTCCACAATCTTACCTAAATACATCACCACAACGCTATCAGCAATGTAATGCACTACCGCCAAATCGTGAGAAATGAAAAGCAAAGAAAGATTGCGGCGTTCTTTGATCCGCCTGAGTAAATTGAGGATTTGGGACTGGATGGAGACATCCAAAGCAGAAACGGGCTCATCGCAGACGATTAATTTGGGTTCTAACGAGAGAGCCCTTGCAATTCCAATACGTTGTCTTTGTCCGCCAGAGAACTCGTGGGGATAGCGATTGATGTAAGACCGCTCCAGGCCGCATTCATCCATCAGCTCCAGAACCCGTTCTAGAATCGCCCTTTCGGACGGCAAGGTTCGCTGTGTACGAATGGGCTCACTAATAATCTCCTCCACCGTCTGGCGCGGATCAAGGGAGGCATAGGGATCCTGAAAAATGATCTGAATATCTTTCCTTAAAGGACGCATCTCTTTGTGGTTGTAATGGGTAATATCATGACCTTGAAAATGGATGTGCCCTGAGGTGGGGTTCAGAAGCTTCATTATTGTAAGACCTAGCGTTGTTTTACCGCAACCCGATTCTCCTACAACCGCTACAGTCTCCCCTTCGCGGACAGAAAAACTGACCCCATTCACGGCCTTTACTGACTGACGCTTTTCAAAATATCTTTTCTTAGGAACAGGGAAATGGGTGCAAAGGTCTTCGACCTGCAAAATCGCGTTCTCACGATGATAGAGCATCGAAATCTACCTCCTCATCATACCGATGACAAACTACTTTTCCGCCACCCACTTCTTTTTCTTTAGGAACCACAGAAAAACAGATTCGCTTAGCATAATCACATCGGGGCGCAAAAAGACAGCCTTGATGTTCCTTCAACAAATTCGGCACCATGCCACGGATTTGATAAAGCTCATGCTCTTCGGCCCCTTCCACGATCTGCGGTACTGAGTTTAGCAAGGCCTCAGTATAGGGATGGTGGGGATTTGTAAAGAGCTCTCTTGTGGCTCTTTGCTCAACGATTTTCCCTGCGTACATGATTCCAACTCTATCAGCCATTTCCGAGACCACCCCTAGGTTGTGGGTAATCATTATGATGCTCATACCAAGCTCATCTTGGAGTTCTCCAAGCAAATCCAAGATCTGAGCCTGCACCGTAACATCAAGCGCTGTAGTTGGTTCATCACAGATCAACAAGTCGGGGTTACAAGCAAGAGCAATGGCAATGACAACCCTTTGGCGCATACCGCCAGAAAGTTGATGCGGATACTCCCTGAAACGTTGCCTAGGCAAGGGAATACGCAGAAGATCAAGAAGTTCGATCGCCCGTTCTCGGGCTTGCGCCTGTGTCATATCCTTCTGATGATACTTCAAGGTCTCCACAATTTGCCACCCGATGGTGAAAACGGGGTTCAAAGCTGTCATGGGCTCCTGAAAAACCATGGCAATACGCGAACCGCGAACTTGGCGCATTTCCTTCTTACTCTTTTGGAGTAGATCTTCGCCTTCCAAAAGGATTCTGCCCTCCACCACTTTGCCAGGGGTAGGCACAAGGCCCATGATCGAGTTAGCTGTTAAGCTCTTTCCACACCCCGACTCACCTACAAGTGCAAAGGTCTCTCCTTTTTCCAACCCAAAAGAGATGCCGTTAATAGCTTTCAAAACTCCATTATCAAGGTAAAAATACGTATGCAAGTTCTCAACTTCTAAAAGCCTTTGTTTTATCATTCTATTCACCGCTTTATTTGTTCTTCAATCTTGGATCAAGTGCATCGCGCAAAGCATCGCCAAACGTATTGAAGGCTAATACCGTGAGCATCAGAAGCAAGCCTGAGAAAATGCTATACGTTGGCGCAGCACGCATGTGCATACGCGATTCGGCAAGCATTTTACCCCAACTAGCATGGGGAGGACGCACACCCATACCGATAAAACTGAAGAATGTCTCCGTCATGATCATACTAGGGATGTCCATCGTCAAGATAACGATGATCGTTGACATGCAGTTTGGAATGACGTGTTTGAAAATAATTTTCATTTCTCCTTGTCCAGCAGCCCTGCCAGCTAGAACATACTCACTTGTTTTCAGACGCATGACTTGTCCACGAATTAGACGTGCCACGTTCGTCCAGCCCAATAGCCCTATGGCAATGAAGATATTCATGATCCCTGGGCCAAGAATCATCATGATGGCAAGGGCAAAAAGGAGTAAAGGAAATGAGCTTAAAATCTCAATGAGTCGAGAAATGACCTTGTCAACCCAGCCACCGAAGAATCCCGCAATGGATCCGATAACGACTCCAAGGGTTAAGGCAATGAGTTCCGCCACAACCCCAATGAACAACGATATGCGGGTGCCCACGATAACCCGGGAAAAAATGTCTCGTCCTAATTGATCCGTGCCAAACCAGTGGGTAGACGAAGGGGGTCTCAGCATATTGGATATATCGGTGTAATTTGGATCATGTGGCACAATGTAAGGACCAAAAAGTGCCAAAAGCACAATAAAGACAATAAAACCAAGTGCAATCAGTGCCGGGGGCGATTTCTTCAAGCGACGCCAGGCGTCCTTATAAAGACCCGTATCCTTTATAACATCCGCAACGCCCATTTCTGCATACAACTTTTGCTTGCTCGTAAACAAATTCACTAGCTATCACCTTCCACTAATCGAACCCGTGGGTCCAAAAGACCATAGACCAAGTCCACGATGAGGTTAATGACTACAAAGACCACTGCCGTATAGACTACGTTACCTTGAATTAGGGGCAAATCGCGGGAATTAATGGCATCGATAGCGAGCTTGCCCAAACCATGCTGGGAAAATATTGTCTCAATAATCATTGCCCCGCCTAAAGCTGATCGTAGCTGAATGCCAATCAATGTAACCACGGGAATGGCGGCGTTTTTCAGAACATGCTGTATAACAACAAAGAACTCTGGCACACCCTTCGAACGGGCCGTTGTTACGTAGTCCTGCCCTAGAGAATCGATAATATTGTTTCGAATCAGACGGGAAGCACCGCCTGCATAGCCAATGGCAAGAACAATAACAGGAAGAATATAGTGTTGTAATGTAGCGTTGCCGGAAATGGGCAGTATTCTAAGTCGTACCCCCATAAAGAGTTGTAAGACCATGGCCAACCAAATCCCAGGAATCGACATGAAGAGCATGGCCAAAAACATAATAATTCGGTCAATAATCTTACCTCGAAAGACAGCGGCCAAAATACCCATGGTAATACTCAGGGGAAGCGAAAACGACAAGGTTAATAACCCCAGTTTCGCCGTTGACTTAAAAGCGTTGGTAAGTAGCTCGGTTACAGGGCGGTTCTTAAAATACGAAGTGCCGAGATCCCCTTGTACTGCATTTTTGATAAAGTCAATGTACTGAACTGGAAGAGGTCGATCGAGACCTAGTTCATGACGTACACGATCAATGGTCAGCTGATCAGCTCGCTTATCTAGCATAATCAGAACTGGATCACCGGGAACAACATTGAGAAGTATAAACGTGATTAGCGTTACGCCAACTAAAACCAGAACAGATTGTAAGATACGCTCTGTCGTGTATTTAAGCAAAGGACATTCCACCTTTATGCGAAATCAAAGGCGCCGCCATGGCGGCGCCCCGAATTTGTACAGACATTGTCCTCGTTAAAGAACAATGGTTTCGCCGTTTAGTGTTCTATAACGGCAAACGGAAGACCATCTACATTCACGTCCACCACATTTGACACTCTATCCTGCAGAAGAAATACACTGGCCATGTTCCAACCAGGGATAGCAATAAACGCTTCATGGCTCAAGTATCGTTCTAACTCAGCGTAAGCCTTCTGGGCTTCATCACGGTCCGCAATGGCTCTTGCAGCCATAACCTTGGCATCAAATTCAGGATTCCTATGGCCGGTGGATAGGAAGTCGGCAGAAGAGCTGTGGAAGAAACCGTACACAAAGGTGTCTGCCGTTGGATAGCTTGGTGTCCAGTCAGCCATAAAGGACTGAACATTACCTGTCGACCGCTTATCAAACCAAACGCCGCTCTCCACCTGATCAATATTGGCGGTAATACCCCCAGCGGCAAAATCTTGCTGCATGATCTGGTAGAGTTGATACGTAGTACCTGTACCCACAGTGGTCATTTCGATTTCGATACCATCGGGGTAACCTGCTTCAGCCAATAGTGCCCTTGCTTTCTCGGGGTTGTAATCAAAGAATGGTAAGTCAGGATCATGCCCAGGTACACCTGGAGGCAATATATTGCTAATTGCTGGCCACAACCCTTTGAAATATAACTCACCGATTTTTCTGTTATCGAATACATAAGCGATGGCTTCGCGAACCTTGGGGTTGTCCAGTGGTGGAATACTGCTGTTTAGGGAAAAGAACTGGGATCCCAAGGTAGGTTGAATCTTTACGTTTTTGGCATATTCCGAGTTCGCCATGTACTCCTGAGCCATCGTTAGGCTGAGACCTGTATAGTCGAGAGTTCCGGCTTCGAACTCTAGATAACGAGTATTCTCATCCATATTGTAAAACTCAACTTTGTCCACGCTAGGTCTTAGAGTGCGACCATTAAAGACGTTATGATTGTAGTTGGGGTTAGCTGCCATGACGACTTTAATGTCTGAATCCAATCTTTCAAAAACAAAGGGGCCCGTACCGACGAGTGTGTCGATACCCCAGCGATCGCCAGCTGCGGAGTGGGCACCTTGGGGAACAATACCTAGGTACGCATTGGCCAAAGCATGACTGAAGCCTGAGAATGGACTGGCTAAGGTAATTGAGAACTTGTAATCATCAATGACTGTAAAGCCTTCAAGATAGTCTACCTTTCCTTCCATCATTTCTACAGCACCCAAGATATAGTCGATCATCCAGGTGTTGAGGCAGTTCGTCGCAGGATCAAAGAACCGGTTAAAGGTGTATTCCACATCTGCAGAGGTGAGTTCTTGTCCATCGTGAAACTTAATGCCTTCCTTCAACTCAAAGGTGTAGGTTAGCGCATCTTCACTGACTGTGGGAAAATCTTTAACCAACAAAGGATACATTTCAAAGGTGTGAGGGCGTTGACCCATCAATGGTTCTACTACATAGCTATAGGGTGTCGCTACCCGCGGATAGGTCGATTTCATGGCATCAAGATGGCCATCCGCTCCATAATCTCCACCTAAACGCAAGATGTTATCTGTTGCAGCATACACAGAGCTGGTTCCTAATACGAGTAGTCCAACAAGAAAGAGCACTACAAACTTCTTCAATATTAACCCTCCTCGAATGTTCAATCGTTTTCAACCATCCCGATCTCTTCCGTTCGCTTTTCATTACGAAAACCAAGTATTTTTCACAGTAAATGCGTGGAAAGCATCAATCCCTTCCCTTCAAATATTACTTCTGCCTAACAATAGTGTAAATGATTTTGCATTCGTACGCCATACGAAGTTGGATTAGGAGGACAGTCATAGAAAGACCCTATAGTGTCTAAGGCGGGTACTGGGACGGGTTTAGCTCTCTCAGTCATGTACAGATTCATGGGTATAGGTGGTTCCTGACTGTTTGCTTCTTTGCATGTCCTCGGCACTCATCAGCCTATGTTACGACCTTGCCCGGTCGAAATTACGCACGATTTGACGAATATCCAAAGCCAGCCTACGGCGGACCCTTTGAATCAAGCTCGCGTCAAACGTATTCGCACGTCTTTGCCTCGTTTGCGGAGATATAACCGAAATGACGGCCGTACATTTCACTCCCCGGAGTTGACCTTCTTCCCCTAGGGCCGATCGGCAAACGCATTGATAATGAGAGCATTAATCAGAGTTGCAGGTGATACATTCCATTGCTTATGGTCCCAGGCAACCATGTTATTGCGAAACGATGTATTCCTGAGCATCAAGGATGCGGAAAGTGAGTTGCACAGGCTGCACCTCGTATGCCATCCGAAAAGAGCGAATCCTTAACGCAAAAAGCGCCAAGGGAAATCTACATGAATTCCTCTTTGGCGCTTCGCGAAAAC
>CAZAJB010000078.1:0-9980 GCA_964485345.1 uncultured Clostridiaceae bacterium | reverse complement strand
ACCCAATATATTGATCACCGATTGATTACGAACGTGATCAAAACAACCTAAACCACCCGGACTAAACAATTACTCAGCAAGCGGAAACATAGACGTACCAAGCGGTTCCCGCAATTGCTGACACTTACCGAAAGTGTCCTGCGCAAATCCCACCTTCGGCACCATATGAAAGTTAACCTCAGCTAAGCTGGGTTTTTTTTGCTTTTTATAAAGATATTCTTAAATAACGCCACCGGGATGGGTGGCGTTTTCCTGAAGAGGGTCTGGATCATCTATGCCTAGTTCATTTGTCAAAGGGCATAATTTCCTGTTCCCTGCCAATGCCGTATACTACTCTAAGTCCTGATTTACTTAGCTTGATCTCACAAGAGCCCGCAAGTTGGTGTGCAGATCATTGGGGTCAGCAACAAATTTGGGTATCCCTCTCATGTTTGAAAGAACGAACTCCCTAAACCCGTTTGGATTAAGTTCCCACAGTTTGTCACAGATTTTCGAGAGCAGATCCTGAGAGCTGCGCACTGAATAGACCTGGCCGAGTACGCAGGGCACAAATTCCCTTTCCCAGTAAGCGAACAGCCCTCACCCAACACGGGCAAAGGCTTTGAACTTTTGTTGGTGCGCTTATGGCCTTTAGATCCGCGAATTCTAGATGTGGGCTGTGGGCAACCTTGTTGGATCCACCTGCAAATCTATAAGAACAGGCTTGGTAGTACCTTTTACTTCATTCAATGTAGCTGATAAGTCGGCAGGCTTTATCCGGTATCCCACCCCACCACAAGCCCTTGCCACTTGGTCGAAGCGTATGTCCTGCAAAGTCACGCCAAATGGTTCAAGTCCCGCTGTAGCCATGGCATTAGCTTCCATTGCATAAGAACCATTGTTCATGATCACAAATATAATCGGCAGTCCCAGTTCTACCGCAGAAACAAAGTCACCCATTAGCATCGAGAAACCTCCATCACCAACAATGCTAAGTACCTGGGTATCTGGGTTAGCTAATTGAGCCGCAATACTAGCTCCAATTGAGAAGCCCATCCCTCGCCAGCGTCCAGACACTAGTACATGCTGGCCCTTTCCTTTGAAAAATCGGCTGAACCAGAGAACATGATCGCCCACATCCAGACAAATCAATGTATTGGCATCTGCATATTCAGATAGTATTCGTATTGCTCTACCCGGGTGGCTTACGGGAGCTTGCTCCACTTCCTCCTCAAGCCGCCTCTGCCATGTCACGGTCTGCTGCTGCACCTGGTCACACCACGACTGTTCTAATCCTATGCTACCAAGCTTGTTAAGGAGCGTGGATAATACGCTCTTGGCTTCACCCACTACACCGAAGTCTGCCGGAATGCCTTTGCTAATATTTGCAGGATGGGCATCAATAGATAACACTTTTTTATGATCAGAAGTAAGGGAAGTAGGCCAGTAGGTAGCACCCACTTTGATTAAGCCATCACAATGCCGCAAAAGTTCGACTGCCGCCTCTGATCCTCCCTCACCTACTCCACCTACGACTAGGGGATGGTGAGGCATTACGCCGACCATGGGCAAGGTGTAGACTACGCCTGCTCCTAACTTCTCTGCTAAGGCAAGCACGTCTGCAACGGCCTGCCAAGCACCTCTACCCACTAAAATCATGGGTTTCCGCAATTCTTTCAGCCATTCGCACGCTTGATTCATTACTGAATCTGAAGACTGGGATGCCTGAGTCAAATAGGGCTCTGGCTTAACTAAGGCGGAATCTACCTGTTGCTGCCAAAAGTCTTTAGGGATACTAAGATGGACCGGTCCTGCTTGGGCAATCGCTGTCCGCATAAGATCAGCAGCAATAGTCAGCAAACTAGTTGGACTACCCAAGTTCTCTGAACGAATCGTTACGGCGCCAAGCAATTGTTGCAAGTTTATATACTGCTTATGACCTGTTCCCAAATAGATGGACTCCACTTGACCAGTAATGGCAAGTACAGGAACACTGTCACTCATGGCATCCGCTAATCCATTGACCAAATGTCCAGCTCCTGGACCCCCATGGCTCAATACCACACCTAATTCGCCTGTTAGCTTGGCATACGCCGAGGCAGCATAAGCAGCACTTTCCTCGTTTCTTAGTTGGATAAACCGAATCGGATGTTCTCCGAGGCAAGCGAGGATGGGCAGAATAGTATCTCCTGCTGTACCGAAGATAAGTTTAACACCCCATGTGGCCAGCAAATCCGCTAGTTTCTGTGCTATAGAGCTTTTCTGTTTTACCTCCGTCAGTGATACACTCATGATTTCACCCCATTTTGTTTTACAATGTAAGCATACCCCCTGCCATCTTTTTTACACTAATTCACCTGGACCGACGGCGCCTGCGCTACAGCTTCCAGAAACTCCATAGGCCGTTAACATTTTCTCTGACCAGCTTTCTGTAACAGGACGGGCGCTAAGATCTTAATGCCTATGGCACCAAGAGGGGCAGTAATCAGAATTGCTAGGACTGCAATGGCCAAAATAACATTACCTACTTCCACCCCCGCGGCTAAGGGAATAGCCCCAATTGCGGCCTGAACAGTAGCCTTGGGCATATAAGCAATCATGCAGAAGATCCTTTCGTTGCGATTCAATTCCGTTCCTAACGTGGCTAACCAAACTCCGATGCTGCGGCCAATTAGGCCTACTCCAATGATAACTGCTCCAATTAAGCCTGCTTCAAAGGCTACGGAGATATTTACCTCAGCTCCGACTAATGTAAAGAGAATTACCTGGGCAAAAATCCAAACCTTGGCTAGCTTTTCCGAGAACTGAATGGCTGATTTCTGTCGTTTTTCTAAAATGACCAAACCAATAGTCATAACCCCTAGTAAACTAGCTATGCCAAGATGCTCCCCCACCTCAAAATAGAGAATGGATAAAGCCAACATGAATAAAAGCTTCTCCGTATTGCGTGTATTCAGCGGCTTGAACTGGTAGAGTTTGAGTAGTACCACAGCGACCAACAAGCCACCGAGAATACCCCCTGCAATACTCAGTGGTATCCTACCAAGTTCTAAGAATACATTGGTATCTCCCTGAACTGCTAATCCCAGAAAGGAAGTGAAAAGAGTAATAGCAAAGACATCATCTATAGAAGCTCCAGCCAGTATCAATGTGGAAATCTGTTTGTCTTCACCATAACCTTGTTCTTTCAAGCTCAGCATCTCCGGCACTACTACTGCAGGCGATACAGCTGCTATAATGAACCCTAGCATTCCTGCTTCAGCAAAGGTAAAACCAAGTAACCAATGACTTAACAACATTACAGTGGCACCTTCAAGAATACAAGGGATAGCACTTAATCGTATAGCAGCTCTACCGACTTGAGCTAGGTTTTCTCGTTTTAAACCCAGACCTGCTCTTAAGAGAATGATGATCAAAGCCAAGGACCTCAGTTCTTGAGAAATATTCAATAACCCCGGAGCCAAGACGTCCAAGGCATATGGCCCTAACACGATTCCAACGATAAGCATCCCTACTAGCCCAGGTAATCGCAACAACCCTACAATCTTGCTGGATAACAAACCAATCACTAGTAGTAATGCCAAACCTCCCAACATATCTTCTTCCCCTCTCAACAAAAAAACTTCTACAAATGAGAGATCTCTCCCGATCAATTTGTAGAAGCTATTGGCACAATGCAGTTTGGGATTTCCCCCAGGCGAGCCTCTCCACCTTATTTATGTTCGTTTCCTCTACAATACCATCTAGTAGCTATGTAATCAATACTTACGTACTGGCACCCAACATTAGGGCTACCCCACTGATTACCATGGAGACTTTATCCAAAGGATAGTAATGGAGCGGCGGAGATATCGAAGAGAACGCGGTGAATGACAATCGTTGGTTGCGTCGGAAGAACTGACCATTACATCGAGCTGGGAGAGGTGTTTTATGATAAATAATCTCAGATTGGAACTACGGAAAGAAGGGTCGATGTGTATTTATATTTTCTAGGTACAGGAGCTGGTAAGCCTTCGCTTCAGCGTAATGTAACAAGCATTACCCTTAAGCTGCCCGCGCCAAGTAAAGAGATCTGGATGTTTGACTGTGGCGAAGGTACTCAGCATCAGATCTTGACCGCCCCTTTTAACTTACATAGAGTTACGCAGGTTTTCATTACCCACCTTCATGGGGATCATATTTTCGGTCTACCAGGATTATTAGGCAGCCGTTCCTTTAGTACCGAAGCGACAAACCTAACCATTTATGGACCTCCAGGAATTAGGGACTTTGTGCAGAGTTCGCTTAGGATAAGTGGTACTCACTTGCGTTATCCACTAGAAGTTCAGGAGGTCAAGCCCGGTGATGTACTGCAGCTAGAATCTTGGATCGTCAAAGTAGGCCTCCTTGAACATGGACTCCCCTCTTATGGATATCGAGTTGAAGAACCCCCTCGTCTTGGCAAGCTCCGCGTACATGAGCTGGAACAACTGGGCATTCCGTCAGGACCCATATATGGGCGGTTAAAACGGGGTGAGACTGTTATCTTAGACGATGGTAGGTCCATCGACGGAAAAGACTTCGTCTGTGCCCCCAGGCGCGGTCGCCACATTGTTATACTTGGTGATACACGCTACTGCCCATCAGCAATTGAGCTATCTCAACAGGCCGATGTCGTGGTCCATGAGGCAACCTTTGCCGATGCCTTAGCCAATAAAGCCTATGATTATTTTCATTCCACCACCGTACAAGCTGCTACGGTAGCAGCGGCCGCACAGGTAAAGCAGCTCATTCTGACGCATCTTGGCTCTCGCTATCGACCACAGGACTATGGGACTTTTTTGGCCGAAGCCCAACAAGTCTTTTCCAATACAGTTCTTGCGGAAGACCATCGTATGGTAGAGATTCCACGCGCATAGGCAGAACGTAAGGGCTGCTGGATCTCCAACAGCCCCATACTGGCTTAGCTCGACTAGAACCCTATTTTGAACTGTGCATAAATGTTGTTACTTTGACCGATAGCTGGCATCCCCAAATCACTTGGGCTGCTACTGAAATATTGAACTCCTAAGCTCAACGACGTGGAGTCCGCTAAGGAAAACACTACTTCCGGGGATACCATGTATTCATGGCTACCCAGATTGTACATGGCACCAAGCCGAGCTGAATGCATTAAGCCAAAGGGGTATTCGGCGGCAAGAATTATGTTGTTTGTAGGATCGTCACCTGACCTGTGGTAATACTGTCCAATCAAGACAAGGCCGTTGGCAAATCCGTAGTCCCCGCCGACAATGAACTGATAATAACTATCTGTATCTTTAGGTAAGAAATACGCTCCTTCACCCCACAAACCCGCATCTCCCATAGTCGTGGCCACATCAAATCCAAACATCTGTGTCTTCTGAAAGGAGGCCTGTATTTGTGGTGGTACACCAGGCACCATGCTGATTTTAGGGAAGTCTTCCCATCCTCCAAAATAACTAACAGAGAAATCCCAGCCCTTGATACCTAGAAAAGACGCACGCAGACCGAGCTCAGAGTTTTCTAGTTTAGGCTCTACTTTCTCGGGAATAATCACTTGTCCAGGGATGAGCGGATGGGGTATTACCTCAAGAACCGGTTTGAACACCGGCACCCAGACCCCACTCAGCTTAATGTTATTTCCCAGATAGTAATCAACGACAGCAGCATATACAGCCTGCTTATCGCCTAGAGGATCGTTGATATTAACTGGGTTAATTACATCGGTGGGATTAATCTGTAGCGCCGTTCCCCACGACACTCTCTGCTTACCAAGGCGTACATCAAACTGATCCCCATAGTAATCAGCGTAGGCTTCATCCAGTTCGATCCCGAAACCGTCATTATAGCTGCCCTTTAAACCAACGCGGAAAGCAGCATCCCCCATAAAATGAGCCAAAATAAGTTCAAGTTCACCACCAGCATGTAGGTGATGTGGCTCGCTTAGGCCCGCGGCCAGGTCGGTGGTTACCGAACCTGAGATAGTAATCGGCGCCGCTGTAGCCACTCCTGACAGGACAAAAAGCAACAGTATGCTGACAACAAGTCGTTTATTCAACTTATAGTCCCCTCTCCAAGCTGCGTACCGTAAAGACCGAATCCGCAATATCCACATCAAATTCTACGCCGGAAACCTTGAGCATAGTTTTGGTACCCTGCTGCACATTTTCCATCTCCATGGCCAAGGCAACCCATCTGCCAGCAACGTCTTGGATATCTTCATTGTGGAGAACTTTGAGAAGTTTTCCCTCTAAATCCACGTACTCTATTTTGCGGGGTAGAAAACGTTCTTGGTCCACCCACATTACAAGCTTGGAATAATCACTTTCGCTATCCAAAGGTGACAACTCTAAGACATAAGTCTGGATACCCTGAAACTCTTCTGTTCGCAGTAGGGTAGGAGCAAATTTAGAGCCAAAACCTGTCATCCCCAACTGTTCCATATCATCGAAACTGAGATCACTGCCCATAAAGTCTCCCTTTTTAGCATGGCCGGCAATTCTGCGCGACCGTCCTAAGGCTGGTAAATACAGCCAAGTGTCATCGCCAGTCATAAGTAGACCAGTACCACGCACATCGGCAGGAGCCAAGAATCTAACGAGCATGGCATCTTGCTCACCAGTCCGTCGATTCTGCAGCTGTATTTCACGTGTGCGACTGGCACCTGAAGCGCTAACCAAAGTCATTTCTTGGGTCATAGTTTTGGAATCGCTGCCCATCGTCAAATCGACCTGGGTTATGATTTCAGCAGCAGTTCGTTCCTTCGCCAGACCCATCTCGATTCCAAATGGGCTGAGAATCAAGGCTAACACGAGCAACATTAGTCCTTTATTTTTCAAGTCTATCCCTCCACTTAATGTTTATTGATCAAACAATCTCGTTCTAGGAGCTGACCACCTCTTTCCCCGCTTTCTTCTCTTTGTTCTCCCAGCGTAGCAAGATCAAAGCAGGGAGAACGGTCAAAGCACTGACGGATGCCACGAACATCGTTCCAGTCACTAAGCTGCCAAAGTATTGAAACGGAGGGAACGATGAAAGCAACAGAATCAAGAATCCTGCAATCACTGAACCCGCGTTGGTGACAATTGCTTTACCTGTATAAACAATCGCCTTGGTGACGGACTGAATGGGATCATAGTTTATTCTCTCTTCCTGATAGCGAGTGTAAATGTGAATGGAGTAATCCACACCTACGCCAATACCGATGGAACTAATCAAGACGGTAACAATATCCAAAGGGATACCCAGCCAGCCCATAATGCCGAAGTTGATCAAAATCGTAGAGCCAACGATCATAGTACTGAATAGGCTTCCTTCCCACGAGCGTAGAAGTACGAGTACAATGATAAAGATCGTGAGTAGGGCCGTAAACAAACTGGCGATCTGACCTTCGATAATCATTGAAGCTAAAGCATCAATGAGTGCAATAATACCTGTCTGCGTAACCTCCACATTGAGATGGTCAAAGTGCTTGACAAACAAAGTGTCTACCTCAGCAAATAGTCTCGTTGTGGCTTCGCTGCTCGAATCTTTCACCAAGGCTTGAATACGAGCCTGCCCATAATCTAGGGTGACAAATTGCTGGAGCATCTCTCCCCCGCTCATCTCCATCAGAAGTAAGTACTGGGCAGCTAGTTCCCTCGTAGTTGGCAAGCTCTCAAAAGCAGGGTCACCATCATTAAGAGCCATGTTTGCCCGCTCTAGGATATTGACGATGGACTGAGGGCGCCCCACAAGTTCGGTTTTCTCCAAGTCAGTCTGTAAATTCCTCATAGCATGCAGCACATCCGGATCAAGCAAGTCGCCTGTTATTACAATCTCCACACTCTCCGAACCAGAGAACCTATCCTTCACCATTTCATAGGCGATCTTTGGTCCTGAATCGTCTGGAAAGAAATTGAAGAAGTTGCTGTCCGTCGAAAGCTGGGGAATCCCAAGCAAAGCCAAGACCAAGACAATAGCCATTATCCCAAGTACCTTACCTTTGTTCGCCACAACGACCCGAGCGATCCGAGCTAAGACTCTGGCTAATAATCCCCCTTGGTCATCTCCTTTTTTATCCACTACCTTTTTGGGCACAGGTAGTAAGAGGAGCATCGCTGGTATGAAAGTCAGAGAGATTAGGAGCGCTACAAGCACGCCATATGCAGTAAATAAGCCGAAATCTTTCATGAGAGTAATGCTACTGGACAAATTAGAAGCAAAGCCTGCGATAGTGGTAGTGCCTGCAAGCAATACTGAGACTCCTACAGATTTTAACGTTTGACTCACTGCCTCTTCGCGCTGAGCCCCCTGCAACAACTCATCATTATAGCGGGCTATGATGTAAATCCCATAGGCACTGCCTAAGCTGACTAAAAGCACGGGCATAACGGCATTCAAAGGGGATAATTGCTTACCTAACATCCCCATGAGGCCTAGAGTCCAGACAACACTAATTAATACAGTGATAAATGGTAAGAAAACCCCACGGAGATTCCTAAAGTAGAGATATAGAATAAACGCTACTAAGAGCAGGACTAAGGGGAAAAGTTTCATTAGATCAGCTTGCATAGAACCGGCCAAGACTGCATTCAGCACGGGAGTTCCTGTCAGATAGAGTTGCCCTTCCTGCACATCGATTGAGTCTAGTAGAGCTTGAATGGAGAGGGCCACCTCAACGGCATTGCTGTCTGGATCTACCTCGGCAACATGTAGGGCACCAGTCGCATCGGCAGAGACTATGGTACCTACATACATCTCATCCTTTAGAACACGTTCTTTGAGAGCAGCTAATTCCTGCCGATCCGTGGGGATTTCTCCTATAAGGGAAACTACCTCCACTCCCCAATCACTACCGGCGATTTCTTCGATCGTTGTCAAACTCTTTACATTCCTGACCCCTGGAATCTGCTCCAGTTCATGTGTAAGCTGGTCTATTGTCCTCAGATTTGTTACCGTAAATACATCTGATGTGGTCAGAGCCACCATAATGCGGTCAGCCCCGCCAAATCTCACGCCAATCTCGTCATACAAAATTACTTGGGGATGTTCTGCGGGGAAAAAGGACTTGATATCCGTAGTGATCCCCACTTGTCTGGCGAAGAAGCCAAAAATCACTGTCAGTAACAGAACTACAACAACGACGGCTTTAGGGAACTTTGCTACTTTCCGAAACAAAAAATCCATGCACTACAACACCTTTCCTAATAGAGTTGCCACCATGAATGAGGCCTCATTCATTGATGGGCATAACTTCACTTCGTTTATGTGAGATGAAGGCTCTATGACATTCCAAGTCAGGTGGCCTAGATCGTTAAGCCTTGGAAGTAAAAGTCAACTAGTTCACTTGCTGCTTGCCCAAGTACTTGGGTCCGTTCATGTTCAGAACTTTGACCTACTGCATATAATACCACCGAGCTCACCGCCCCAAAGATAGCAACACCAATGATCTGTGTATTGCAGGGCCGGATCTCACCGTTTTGTACGCCTTCATCTAAAAGTTTGCCGATCTGGGCAGGAATGCCCTCTAGAAAATCGTTAATCGTCGTAGACAAATCGTTGTGAATTGGTGTCGGGTGCTCTCTGGCCAAGATTTTTCCTACGGCAGGATTATCACTAATGGCTGCAAAATGCATTGTTAATAATCGTTCGAGCTTATCTCGAAGGCTGAGAGATTCTTGCTGTATCTTTTTGAGATAGGCGCGTCGTTTATCAAGCTCTACTTCGAATATGTATTCAAGAATTGCTTCTTTACTGCGAAAATAATTGTAAATCGTACCCACAGATATGCCTGCTTCGGCTGCGATTCGATCCGTTGTGGCATGGTGAAAACCCATGTTGGCAATGACTTCAATAGCTGTTTCCCGAATGAGTTCTTTCTTGTCCTCTTTCACTTCTTCACCTCCAATGAGTGAGACCTCACTTTTTAATATAGTCTAGAAAGAAAAACTTGTCAAGTACTTTTGGGTTCGGTACGATTAAGAACGGAATACTTTATCACGACCCAGGACGGTGCTTCT
>CAZAJB010000077.1:0-10011 GCA_964485345.1 uncultured Clostridiaceae bacterium | reverse complement strand
ACGATTTTTGACATTACAGAAAATAGACTGAACCTGAAGATCCACGAGCTAGAAGCTCCACAGTTGGCCCGGAGTCTTCCAGACGTGGCCGCGGCCATTATCAACGTAACATGGGCTTTGGAGGCTGGTTTACACCCCGTAACAGATTCGATTTGGCTGGAGGGTGCAGAATCTCGCTTTGTCAATATCTTGGCGGTGAGGGCAGACAACGCCAATGATCCAGCCATCTTGAAACTGGCCGAAGCCTTGGTTAGCGATGAGGTAAGAGAGTATATCAATAATTACTATAGTGGTTCCATTGTACCAGTTTTTTGAGGCAACACGAAAGGGGTCCTGCGGGACCCCTTACTTGTTCTAGGCTAGAATCATGGTTCCATGAGGTTCAAGCCTGACCTCACCTAGAGGATACGTCTCCTTCGTCAACAAATCTTGCACTTGTTTCGGCACTGCCACTGGCCATTGGATCTTCTCAAGGCCAATGTTTTGAGCCTTGGGAGAATTGTTGAGAAGCACCAAAACCTGCTCACCCTGGCTAAAGCGGACAAACCCATAAACATTGGTGGCACTGTCGGCCCACACCGTTCGGCAGCGACCGCTGCGCAACACCTTGTGTTCTTTGCGCAAGGCAATCAGTTCTTTGTGCCAGGCTAGGAGCTCTAGGTTCTGCTCTTCTGGATCCCAAATCATCCCGCGTCGGCAGTCAGGATCGTTCAGCCCCTCCATGCCCACCTCATCTCCGTAGTAAATCATGGGCGCGCCTGCGTAGGTCAACTGAAAGGCCACTGCTAAGGAGAACTTCTGCACATTTCCACCGCAGGTTGTCAAGAACCTCTCTGTATCATGACTGCCTAGGAGACTAAACATGCTCAAGTTCACAGCCTGGGTATGATTCACCTGTACCTTAGCAAGCCGGTTGGCGAAGGACTGAGCGCGAATCGTGCCTCTGGCAAAGAAATCCAAACAAGCGTACTGCAGCGAATAGTTCATAACCGAATCAAACTGATCGCCCCGCACCCATTCGCTGGCTTCATGCCAGAGCTCGCCGACGATGAGCGCCTCAGGGCTCTCAGCCTTCACGGCTTGACGGAACTCCCGCCAAAACTGATGATCAATCTCGTTGGCCACATCAAGCCGCCACCCATCGATGCCAAACTCCCGCACCCAATACCTGCCTACCTCAAGAAAGTAATCTTTTACATCGTCCTGATCGGTCATGAGCTTAGGCATGGTAGCGATTTGGTTGGAGAAAGTCTCGTAGTTGGGAGGATCTGTTTGAACGGGAAAGCTGTCAATGTTGAACCAATGGGCATAGGGTGATTTTTCGCCATGCTCTAGTACGTCTTGGAAGGCAAAGAAACCAAAGCCGCTATGGTTAAAAACTGCATCAAAAATGACTCTAATACCGTGGTCATGGGCAAGTTTGATGAGCTCCCTCACCGTTTCTTCATCGCCAAAATGGGGATCGATGGTGTAATAATCAACTGTGTCATACTTGTGATTGCTTGGTGCCAGAAAAACCGGGGTAAAGTAAATGAGTTCAACCCCTAGATCCACCAAGTGATCAAAGCGGTCGATCACACCTTGCAGATCCCCACCTTTTTGGCTTGTTACCGTAGGTAGCATTGCCCAGGGCTCGACATTCGATGGATCATTGGTGGGATCACCATTGGCAAAGCGCTCGGGAAAGATCTGGTAGATTACAGCACCTTGGGCCCATGTAGGAGGCTGCCATAGATCCCTGATGGCAATATAGGGGTAATGAAACTGCGTATTGGGAGGAACCTCGTCAAAGAAACCCTTCTCTGTATAGAAAACAGCGTTCTTTCCATCGTCAAGCAAGAAGACATAGCCAAAGCGCTTGGTGTCAAGCACGAGCTCTGTCTGATAGAACGCAAATAGTTCGTCCTCCGCAGCCACCTCCATCGGCGCCACAAAGGGTTCAGAACCTCCGTAACGATCTTGGTAGAGCACTGAAACTGTTTGGAGATCGCCTTTGGCGGTGCGGAGCATAATCCGCAGAGTGTCCTCTGACACAGGATAGGCATAGTTTCCATGGGCTACGTGGTATACTGCTTCCCTCAGCATTTTTTCCCTCCTTGTCTTTTGCAAACGTTGGCACCCATTTCCTATTCGAACTCAAGGGAGGATTTCCTGCCGACGAAGGGTAGGGCCAAGCCGATCTTTACATGCCAATGTCGTTCACTATCCCAACCCAGAGCGGTAACAACCTGGGGCGAAGGACGCAGGATCAGACCGCCTCCATAGCGGAAATTTGTCTGGCTGTACCCTTCCTGCCAGTGCAAGCTGGCATTGATGATACCCTCCACATAGACTGTGCAAATGGGTCCGAGAACATAACCAAGTTGTCCCTGTGCCTCTGTTAGAAGGAGGTTGTTGTTCAACTGCATGGTTGCCTTGGTTACGGAGAGCCAGCGGCCTTGAGAAGATGCTTGCTTGTAACGTAGGCCCGCCCCCGGGCCGTCAGGCCCAACGCTCAGATAAGCTTGCCAAGGATCCGCTAGGAAATCTAGCTGCAGGCCCTTTTTGTCCCAGTTGAGCTTCACTTCTCTATGGTCATCCGGCCTATAATCAAGTGTTGCTTTCCCTTCTCCTAGCTGCAGGCGCATACGTGGCTTTGATGATTCCAGCCACAAAATCCTGGGATTTAGGCGCGCCCCCCAAGACCAACGTTCCGAACTGAACCTAAGTGAAAGATCCTCGCGAGTCAGACGTATTCCGAACTTTTCAGCACGGTATTGGGCCGAGGCAGAGGGCAACTGATCCGGCTCCCGAGGTATAGTAATCGTCCAGAACCACTTTCCTTGGTTATAGGTCCCCCTGCGCACCGTTGCAGTTTGCCGCCAGTGCCAACCGCCTGCGCCTTGGGGAACTGGCCAGGTGCTTGAGATGGTGGCGCGTTGCTCTGCGGCGGTGAGATCCGCGCTGATCGACCCAAACCTGCCCTGAACAGTGAAACGTTGCCTGTCTGCGCTAGCGTCCAAGAACCAAGGACCAGAACTTGCCACAAGGCGCCAGGAAAGCCCGTCATCCCAAAGGAAGACTGGCAAGACAAAATCCTTAGGGCCAGTCTCTCCCCCAGCCGGCGCCTGTGGTGCCCAGACGATGCTCTCTAGGAGTGGAAGGCCGGTCCAGATGGGTTCAGCGGGATTGTCCAAGGGTACAATGGCATCTAGGCCACCAGCTTGAACCGTCACTTCGCTGTATCCTTGGCTCAGGTGAATTCTTCCACCGGGCAATGCTAAAGGAGACGTCGTATTGACGTGAACTGTTTGCGTCCCTTCGTGATCAAACCAGCTCCGATCAATCTCCAGAGCAAGCTGTGCGCTCCTATCCTGCCAGAACGCTGAGATCTCCCCCTGCCCAGCGGGGAGAGGTAAGAGAGCCTGCACAAAACCGCTGAGTTCGTAGATACCTGGGCCGAGGGCCGGCATTGAGAGAATTACGCTGTCCTCCGCACCCTTCGCACACTCCAAGAGCTGCCCAGCTAAGAGCCAAGTACACCCCAAGTGCAGGTTACCATGGGAACGGAGAAGCAACTCTCCCCCTTGGCTCGGTCCGCTGACAATAAGCTTGACGCTGGCCCATTCACCCAGATCGAAATGGGAGAGGGCACTGTCCCACCATAACTTTGTTTGGGCCTCCCCTAGCTTCGCTCTAGCAGACGTCACCTCTGTGACGGGCTTGGTCATCTCTTTGTTCCCATAAAAAACCCGGTCAGTGGCTTCTAACAGAAACCACTCTCCTGAAGGGAGAGCCAACAATTCCGTCCCTTCCTTTTCCACTTTTACCTGGTCACTGTTGAGGGGCAGAATCCACCGACCCGTAGCAAGGCGAAGGCCCAAGACTCCCTGGGCCCCCTCTAGGATTACCTGCATATCAAGCCTGTGGCTACCCACAGCCAGAAAAGCCACATCAAAGTACACCTCAAGCACGTGCGAGCTTTGCTCCGATCCCACTCCCTTGGCAATCTGCCCGTTTTGCACGATCTGACCATCATGATCGCAAAATGTGAGGCCTTCAACGCACTCGGCAAAAAGGTACCAGGGTCCATCGGCTTCGATCCAAAGCTCCATAGGTTGCTGTAGGGCCGCAGGGATGGCTGCATCAGCTGCAGTGTACGGAATGTGCGGCCCTGCGCCAAAACACAAGCACGAGCAGAATAATGTGACAAGTAGACCCAGGACATAGCGCTTCATCGAGTCTGTTCTGGCCAGCTCGAGCGCACTTCTACCCGGTGCACCCATGGAGGCAAGGACACTTGCACGCCGCGACGGCGACCAGCTAGAATCAAACCGCTGCTAATTTGGCGCTTTTCATTCAGCTGATCTGCGACATCGAAGAAATGCAGTTCACCTTGCCAAGGGCCATGCCTGAGCCCATTGTTTTGTACGGTAAAGGTCAGCGATTCATGCTGCTTGTCCAAGGCAAGTACGGTCATATCTGCCCCTTCACTCCCTGCGGTGGAGAGCAGGAATAGGACAGCGAAGCGGGTCTGGATACCCCCCTGGCGTGGTTTGATAAAGAGAACCGCATAGAGATGATCAAAATCATCCTGCAAGAGCTCGACCTGAATCACATCTCTTCCATTTGGTTCAATGGAGAGCGTCTCCACATCCACGTTTAAGGTCTTTTTAGCTCTTGCTCTCCCCTGGGCGTCTTCAAGAAATATCACACTGCCAGATTCGTCTTGATCAAAAAGAGCCAAGGTAAGGTCCATGGTAATCTCTTCCTCACCCCAATTCTGACAGAAGATCTGAAAAACCTGGCCCACTTCAACCTGGACTGCCTCAAGCACCACAGGCGAAACGGATACGGTTGCCCCAGCGGTACCGCCAGCTAGAAAACAGGCCAGGATCCCCACAAGAACTTTTTTCACTGCCCATGTCATATGCTTGGCCCCACCGTAAACTCCACCGAAAATGTATAATCACCTGGGAGGTGATCATAACCGCCCTGCAGCCGAAAAGGAATGTGCACCGTAACGCCTTCCGAACCGGTAGGCTGGCCAGACGCCACCCCACAGCTTGTGGCGGAGAGCTCATGCCAAATGCCGCCTGCAGACATTTCAATGGCCCCCTGCAGACCGTCAGGGTTCACAGCTCGTACCGAGAGGGTCCAACGTACATTGGACCAGACCGTGATCGGTAGCTCCTGGTCGTCTATCTCACCTGGTGCCACTGCTTCAAACGTCAAAAAGCCAGGGGTCGAGATCTTGAGACCATCCAGGACCTTTACTTCGAACGTAACAAAACCTGACGCCTGCACCTCGCTGCCGAGGGTAAGAAAGGCCACGAAGAGTAGGGCAATCACTGCCAAACTATGTCTAGACATTATTTTCCTCCTTTGGAGGATAGACCCTGTCTAGATTATATACTGCGGACACTCTTCTGTCAATTCCCACATTTTCTGAACTATTACAAGAAAAAAAGAGCTGGTGAGTTTCCCCACCCTGCTCCTTTTCCCTAGCGTTGTAGCTGCTGTACTTTGTCCAAGCGTTCCCAGGGTAAGTCCAGATCAAGGCGCCCGAAGTGCCCGTACGAGGCCACCTGCTGATAAATGGGCTGGAGTAGATTCAGGTTGCGAATAATCGCCTGGGGCCGGAGGTCAAAGTTCTTACGGATCAACTCTTCAATTTCCCCATCAGGAATAACGCCCGTCCCAAACGTATCCACAAAAAGCGATAAAGGTTTGGCCACACCGATCGCGTAGGCCACCTGAACCTCCACCCTCTTAGCTAGACCCGCGGCGACTACATTCTTGGCTGCATGGCGAGCTGCGTAGGAGGCAGAACGATCAACCTTGGAGGGATCCTTGCCTGAAAAGGCACCTCCTCCGTGGCGACCAAAGCCGCCGTAGCTGTCGACAATAATCTTGCGACCGGTAAGTCCCGAATCTCCTGCGGGGCCCCCCACCACAAAGCGTCCTGTGGGGTTCACCAAGACCTTGGTCTGCTCTGTCCACAGCTCCCGCGGCACAATCACATCGATAACATGCTTCCGCACATCCTCATGGATTGTAGCTTGATCGACTTCCGGGTGATGCTGCGCGGACACGACCACATTGTCAACGGAAATCGGCCGGTCTTCTTCATCATAGATAATAGATACCTGCGTCTTGCCGTCGGGCCTTAGATAGGGAAGCAGGCCGCTTTTTCTGACATCGGTCAATCGTTTAGCCAGCTTGTGGGCGAGGGCAATGGGCATGGGCATGTATTCCGGTGTTTCATCGGTGGCGTAGCCAAACATGATCCCCTGGTCGCCGGCACCCATGAGTGAATCATGATCAGAATCACCCGATCGCTTTTCTATGGCCTCGTTCACCCCTAGGGCAATGTCAGGAGACTGTTCTTCAATGGAAGTCAAGACCGCGCATGTGTCGGCATCAAAACCATACTTAGCCCGATCATAGCCGATGTCCCTGACCACCTCGCGGACGATACGAGGTATATCCACGTAACAGCCCGTGCTGATTTCCCCAAGAATGAGGACCAATCCTGTAGAAATTGCCGTTTCACAAGCCACTCGGGCCGCAGGATCCTGGCCGATAATGGCATCAACAATCGCGTCTGAGATCTGATCGCATACCTTGTCCGGATGTCCCTCCGTGACCGACTCTGACGTAAATAAGTACTTCCTGCCTGGCATGATGATCATCCTTTCCATAGAAAATCCTCTCCCTTGCGAGAGAGGATTCGGTACCACAACATCCATCCCTCATCTTCCAAGACCATCCGCGGTCTTGTTGGATTTAGCACCTCGCGAAGCATAGCTTCGCCGGTTGCCGGGCTTCATAGGGCCAGTCCCTCCGCCACTCTTGATGAGCATTTCGATTCAATTCATTGTTAACGAGCTTTACTCTTCGACTTTGTGCCACTCATAGGTAGGCATCAGATCTTGCGTAAATTTGCCTACGGCCAATCGTATAGCCGACTGTTTTACGTAGGGGATATCACTGTTGTGTGGCGATGGTATACTCCAGAAGCCTGGCCTATCACCGTCGGCGAACCAACCGATCGTCTTCTTACTATCCGTAGAGGATTCTCCTTCAGCCCTAATGCGGTGAATGATGTTACCACCGCGGGTATCCATAACCCTACCAGTAAAGCTCACCATAACGCGAGTGTTTTGCGATATTTCCCAATCGTATCCCTTGACACCCCTTGAGTCTGTCCTTTCCTTGGTGGGGACAGCTTGCCCCTGCGTTACCGGTGCAAAGTAGCCTGACACCTCACCCATCACAACCGCATCTACCCCGAGCATTTGGCCGAGTCTGATGGCCTCATCTCGATTGGGCGACTGGCCTCTAAGCAGGCCAAGACGGACTAACGCCCATTCTGCTTCTTCTGGACTAATCACTCGATAATACTCTGAGAGGGTCCGTATAACCTGCTGCTCGACCTCATGGGAAATCGCATAATCACTGGTAAAATTGTCGAGGAACAGCACAGCAACTGTATTACCCCCCCCAATATGTACTTTGGGCGGTAACATCTCCCGTTCGTACGTGGAACAACCTACAAGAAACAACGCGACAAGCATTAAAAACACCAGTTTACGCTTCATTTTTTCCCCCGTTTCGCTCCATGGTCCTAGTACACTTTTATCTATATTTCGCCAGTGGAATCCATTTCCCTACCAACTTCGCCCACTTTTGGCAAAAAGAATGGGCAGAAACGAAGCGTGGGCACATGCCAGGCCGAATGATCCTGGTAGAAAAGAGGGAATAGCGGGGGAATACTAGAAATAAGCAGTGCCCTACTTTTGGGCACAGCCCGGTTCATCCGCGGCACGAGGAGGCACTCTCATGCGTAACGAGATCTATCTAGATAACAGCGCCACAACTCCGGTAGATGAAGGCGTAGTCCAGGCCATGGAGCCATTCTGGACCATCCAATATGGCAATCCGTCATCGCCCCACACTAGAGGCGTCGCCGCAGAAAACACGCTAAAGTCAAGCCGCAAACAACTGGGAGACCTCTTGCAGGTGAACCCAGCCCACCTTTACTTTACCGCCAGTGGCACCGAGGCCAACAATATGGCGCTCCAAGGTGTGGCCAATACCCCCTATTTCCTGCGCCAGCCCGGCCATATCATCACAACGCCTATTGAGCACCCTTCCGTTCTAAAGGTCGTAGGCCATCTAGAGGAACGGGGCTGGTCGGTTAGCTACCTTGACGTGGATGGGTTCGGACGAATCAACCCTCAACAGTTTGCCGCCCTCGTAAAACCCGATACCAAGATCGTCAGTGTGATGCTAGTCAACAACGAACTGGGCACCATCGCCCCTGCTCGTGAACTTGGCACCATCATTGAGCGGGAAAACCGCGAAAGACAGCACAAGATCGTCTTCCATGTGGATGCCATCCAAGCCCTCGGTCACATTCCATTCAAGATTCCAGAACTTAAGGCCCAACTCTGTAGCTTCAGCGGTCACAAGATCTTTGGCCCTAAGGGAATTGGCCTGCTCTATGCAGATCGTCAGACCGGGCTGAGGCCAATTATGTTCGGTGGAGGTCAAGAAGACGGCCTAAGGCCTGGGACAGAGAATATTCCAGCCATCGTAGGTCTTACCAAGGCGGTTCAACTCGTCATAGATAACTTTGATGCCAATCTGCAGCAACTGAAAGAGCTACGCCAGGCGTTAGTGGATGGCATCAGCACGATTCCTAATTCAAGAATCAACAGTCCCGCAGATGGCGCACCACACCTGCTTAATGCAAGCTTCCCAGGAATTCGCGGCGAGGTGCTAGTACACTTCCTCGAACAAAAGCGCATCTTCGTCGCTATGGGCGCCGCCTGTTCATCCAAGAAAAAAGGGGCGTCTCATGTATTGGAATCCATTGGCTTAGGGCAAGATCAGATTCTCTCTGCCATCCGCTTCAGTCTAGCACCCACGATTACCCTTGACCAGATTGCGTACGTAGTCTATAGTCTAAAGGAAACTGTAGAAGAAATTCGCAACATCTATATGTAAGGAGATGCCTATGTACCCCTTGCTTCTAGTGCGTTATGGCGAACTCAGCCTCAAAGGACGCAATCGCAAGACTTTCGAAGACCTCTTGGTAACCAATATGCGCGCTCGTCTCGCAGATTTGCCCCATGGTCGTATCACAAGGACCTTTGGACGCATTTATCTCGAGACGAAAGATAACTGGGCCGACCTAGCCCAACGATTGCAGGGCGTTTTTGGAATTGTATCGGTCTCCCCTGTCCTTAGGCGGAATCTAGATGTGGACCACATTAAAGAAGGCGCCACTCTGATCATTAAGGATACACCAGGTCACACCTTTAAAGTGGAAGCAAGGCGCCCGAATAAGGCCTTTCCCTTGACTTCACCCGAGCTATGCAACACGCTAGGAGGCCATCTCTTACAGAGCTTCCCCCACCTAACCGTGGACGTGCATAAACCCGACTTCGTTGTGAATGTGGAGATTCGTCAAGAAGGTGCCTTTCTGTACTCTCGAGTCATTCCCTGCCTCGGGGGCTTACCAGCTGGCTCCTCTGGAAAAGGCCTTTTGCTCCTCTCCGGGGGCATCGATAGCCCCGTAGCAGGATTTTTGTCCATGAAACGAGGCGTCAGTCTTGAAGGACTGCACTTTTACTCGTATCCTTTCACCTCAGAACGTTCCAAAGCGAAGGTTGTAGAGCTCGCTTCTCTTCTAGCTCCGTATAATGTCCGCGGTTCCTTGAAGCTTTGGATCGCCTACTTTACAGAGATCCAAAAGGCACTGCAGCAGACTGCTTATCCCACGCTCTCCATTACTTTGATGCGCCGCTTTATGATGCGTATTGCGGCTCGACTCGCGGAGCGAGAAAAGGCTTTCGCCCTGATCACCGGAGACAGTCTAGGTCAAGTAGCGAGCCAAACCATGGAAAGCATTCATGTCATTAATGCTGTAACGACTACGCCAGTTTTTCGGCCCCTGATTGGAATGGATAAACAGGAAATCATTGATCTCGCTGGCAAGATCGGCACGTATGAAACGTCCAT
>CAZAJB010000076.1:8440-10033 GCA_964485345.1 uncultured Clostridiaceae bacterium | reverse complement strand
GGATTCTGGTGATGGTCACTTTGTAGCCTGCCACTTGGTTCCCGCTGCGACAGCCCAAGAAAAATTGGCCTAAGTCTGCGGAAGCTAGTTGCATTGCTGGTGCAGTTATGATACGATTGGTCTAGAATCGAATAAGCAACCCGTAGGACAAAAGAAAAGAGAAGTCCGACCGAGTGGGTATTTTTGTGATACCCTTCGGCGGACTTTTTTGTATTGGCTTTTGTGTTATGGACGAATCAATGTCATTCTATGTAGTTTGTGAGGAGGATTGGCTATGAAAGAAGCAAACAAAGAGGCCCTTGCCACACAAGTGGTCATCGTTGGCGGTGGAATCATTGGCACCGCAGTAGCTAGGGAACTCAGCCGTTACAAACTTGACGTGCTGCTCCTGGAGGCAGAGGCCGAGGTGGGTTGGGGTACTACAAAGGCCAATAGTGGTATCGTACACGGAGGCTTCCATGAAGAACCAGGTACCCTGAAGGCCAAGTACTGCTTTCCCGGTAATCAAATGTATCCCCAGCTCTGTGAAGAACTCAATGTCAGCTTTAAGCAAAACGGGATCTTGATGGTGGGACGTACCGATGAAGAGATGGAAACCGTTCGGTCCTACTATGAACGGGGTAGGGAGCGCGGTGTGAATCTGCAGCTTCTCAGCAAGCAAGAGCTGATGGAGCAGGAGCCGAATCTGGACAAGGAAATCGCCGGAGCCCTATTTGCACCCGAAGGCGGGGCCGTGATGCCCTTTGAATTGGCAGCAGCCCTCATGGAAAACGCAGTCCAAAACGGCGTGCGTTTCGAGGTGAACACAGAGGTGATCCATGCCTGGAGTGAGGGCGGGAGGAAGTTCCTTGAAACCGAGGAGAAGATCATCGAAGCGGAGTATGTGATCAATGCTGCGGGACTCTTCAGCGATGATTTAGCCCGCATGTTTGGTGATGACTACTTTTCCATTCGTCCCCGCAAGGGAGAAGAATACATTTTTGACCTATCCGTTAAGGACCTGGTCAAATCGACGGTCTTCCCCGTACCGGGCAAGATTAGCAAGGGAATCTTGGTCATTCCCACCGCGGTAGGAAATCTTATGATGGGTCCTACAGGTGATAATGTGGAAGAAAAAGAAGACTTGGGAACCAGTCAAGATGGCTTTGATCGAGTCTTTGAAGGCGCAAAAAGCCTGGTACCAAGCCTTGATCCCAGGAAAATCATCGCGCAGTTTGCCGGAGTACGGGCGGCAAGTGACAGAGGCGATTTTATCGTAGAATTATCACCCAATGTCCCGGGCTTAGTGCACTTAGCGGGCATTGAATCACCAGGGTTGACTGCGGCGCCTGCTATTGCGGCAGATGTACCGCGACTTCTACGAGAAGCCGGCTTAGAGCTCGAGGCCAAGGAAGACTTTAATCCCCGCCGAGCTGGAGTTATTCGCTTCCAGACGCTGTCCAGAGAAGAGCAGGATCAGCTTGTTCAGGCCGACCCGAGCTTTGGACGGATCATCTGCCGTTGCGAGAGCATCACAGAGGGCGAGATTGTGGACGCCATCCACAGGGGCGCTCGCACCCTAGACGGCATTAAATTTAGAGTCAGGGCCGGGGC
>CAZAJB010000076.1:0-8430 GCA_964485345.1 uncultured Clostridiaceae bacterium | reverse complement strand
GCGTTGCCAGGGAGGGTTTTGCCAGCCACTGATTACCCAGATTCTCAGTCGTGAACTGGAGATTCCTGTGACGCAAGTGACCAAGGCAGGTCCTGGCAGTGAACAGGTGAGATTTGAAGCTAAAGAGCTGTCAGATAGTGAGGTGCTATAGTATGAAACAAGTACATGTTGATGTAGCCGTCATTGGTGGAGGTCCAGCTGGATTAGCCGCCGCCTTAGCCGCTCGCCAGGAAGGTGCCGAACGTGTCTTAATCATCGAGCGGAACACCGAACTGGGGGGGATTTTGCAGCAGTGCATTCATCATGGTTTTGGACTCCATCGCTTTAAAGAAGAACTGACAGGGCCCGAATACGCCCAGCGCTTTATTGATTTCGTAGGGGAAAGCGACATTGAAGTCTTCTTGGAGACGATGGTTCTTGAAGTGACGCCCGAGCGTAAGATTTATGCTGTGAACAGTCAAAGCGGCATGTTGGAAATAAGCGCCAAAGCCATCGTTCTGGCCATGGGCTGCCGCGAACGGACAAGGGGGGCCCTACGCATTCCGGGCGGACGACCGGCTGGTGTGTTTTCGGCGGGAACAGCCCAGCGTTATGTCAATATCGATGGCTACGTGCCAGGAAAAAAGGCAGTTATCTTAGGCTCCGGTGATATCGGACTGATCATGGCTCGCCGCTTTACCTTGGAGGGTGCCAAAGTAGAGGCTGTTGTCGAAGTACTGCCCTATGCCGCAGGACTTACCCGTAATGTGGTACAGTGCCTTGAGGACTTTGATATTCCCCTGTATCTGCAATCAACGATCATCGAGGTGCATGGTACAAAGCGCATTGAAGCTGTGACGATTGCCCAAGTAGATGAAAAATGGAACCCCATACCTGGCACAGAACGGAAAATCGAATGCGACACCTTGCTCCTTTCGGTGGGCTTGGTTCCAGAAAACGAGCTATCGAGCCAGGCCGGGGTCAAGATCGATCCGGTTACAAATGGTCCTATTGTGAATGAATCCATGATGACGAATCTACCTGGCGTTTTCGCTTGCGGCAATGTGCTGCATGTCCATGACCTCGTGGATAATGTCTCCAAGGAGTCGGAGCGGGCTGGCATGTATGCGGGGCGCTTTGCCCTCGGCGGCGGCGAACAAGAGCCCCGGAGAATCAAGGTGCAGGCAGGGGAGAATATCCGTTATGTGGTACCGCACGAGGTTTCTAGCAACGAGCCTGTGGAGTTCTTTATGCGGGTACAGAGGCCTGAGGATGATGTCGCTTTAGATGTTGGCGGACTGCGCCGCATTCGCAAGAATAGTGTTCGTCCCAGTGAAATGTTGGACGTGAAGATCACACCAGAACAGCTGCAAAGTCTCACAGGGGATACCCTGGTCATTCAGATTGTTTCGCAAAAGGAGGGGTAGAGATGCTAAAGAACATTACTTGTACCGTTTGTCCTATGAGTTGCAATATTGAGCTTACGTTAGGCGAAGATAATGAAATTCTCTCTCTCACAGGAAATAATTGTGCGCGTGGCAAGGTCTATGCCACAAGCGAGCATATGCACCCTGAACGTACCCTCACCAGCATTGTCAAAGCCAGGGGAGGAGTACATCCTGTCTTACCGGTGAGGACCAATAAACCCATACCCAAAGATATGTTGAAAGAGGGTATGCAAGTTGCTGCTACGATTGAGGCGGAGGCACCGATCAAGATGGGTGATGTAATTGTGCCTAATTTCTTGGGTCTTGGCGTGGACCTAGTTGCCACCCGGAACCTCTAAGTGAAACGTCAAAGAGGCCGCTCCAAGGAGCGACCTCTTTCTTTTTTTATGCAGTATTAGCTTTGGAAGGCGGAGAGGATGTCTCGCAGCTGTTGGGCCAACTCCGCAAGGTTTTGGGCGGAAGCAGCAGTCTCTTCGGTGCCAGCAGCCGTCTGTTCAGTCACCAGACCGATAGACTGGAAGAGCGCGACCGCCTCTTTGGTACGTCCCGTCTGATCCACGGATTCTCTAGCGATCTCCTGAATCAAGACTTCGGTATCCTTTGTGGCCTGCAAGATTTCTAGCAAGGCCCTTTGCACCTCGAGAACCTGCTTCTGGCCTTCTTCAACACTGGTAATGGAACGGAGGGTTTCACCTCTGATGCGGCGCAGGACCTGGTCAATATCTGCTGTTGCGCTTTGGGACCGGGCGGCTAGATCGCCGACTTCTTGGGCTACAACCGCAAAGCTACGACCCTGTTCTCCGGCCCTGGCGGCCTCGATGGCTGCGTTCAGAGCCAAGAGGTTGGTCTGCTCCGCGATATCTCGGATGAAGCCTAGAATCTTACCTATCTCCTCTGTTTGAGCCCCGAGGCTATCTACGGATGTCTTGATATTATCCATGCCTCCAACCGCTGCACTAACTTGTTCTTGACCTTTCGTCGCTTCGCCGGTGGCATTTCTCGATAGGCGCAGAGCTTCACCAGCCCGCTGATCTATATCCATCATAGCCCGGTTCATCTCTTCGATCTGGTCTGTTCCACTTTGGATGTCTTCTAGCTGGTTTTGTGTGCCCGCAGCCATCTCTTCCATGCCTGCACTGATCTCTTGGCTGGCGGTGGCCAGTTCACCACTTGCGGTACGAATCCGGTGAAGAAGCCGGGCAAGCTGGCTTGTCATCCCATTAAAGGCCTGGGTTAAGGCACCTGTTTCGTCTCGCCTCGGTTTGGTTCGGAACTGACGTAATTGTCCTTGGGAAACTGCTTTGGCATGTTCTGTCAGGCCCTTAATGGGCCCGGCAATGCTGTTAGCAAGTAAGAGGGCGACAATCGCTACTAAGACAGCGGTGAAGGCCACCCCAACAAGACCAATCGTTGTTAGGCGCTGGGTTAAGGCAAGGGCATAGGTCGTAGGTTGGGCTATGCGGAACTCCCAGTCATAGGCCGCCGAATCTCCGTTTTCTCGAATCTGCAAACCGGACAAGGCGGTGATGGATTCTTGGCCCGCGCTGTCTTGACCGAAGGAGCCACCTTGCCCTAGAGTGATGGGGGTAGGGGCCTGGCCCGCTAAAAATACGTTCAAGCTAGCTCCAGCATCGCCATCAACAATGCTCGCCACCACCTTGTCTTCTACCACGAGCTGGAGCTCAGCATGATCGATTCGATCAATGATGGGGAGCAACCCGTCGGTTAAGAACCCCAGGGGAACCAGACCGCGAATTACGCCCGCGGGCTTTCCCGTGGAAGTGCGGTTGATTACAGTGGCAACGACGATACCTGGCTCGGTCTTTCCGGGTAGCTGCTGAATATCCCCAATGTACGTACCTTTTTCTACGACAGTCTGATACCAAGTTTCATCGGTATGTATGAAGCGGTCGGGGCGCTCTGTAGCGCCAACAACCATCCCGTCAAGGTTGACGACAATGAGCTGCGCAAAGGACTGGAAGTCAGCAACCGTCGTTTGCATATACTCTTGGGTGCGGGCATTGGTCTCCAGATTGCGAGTTTCATCCATGATCGCTTCCATCTCGGCCGTGGTTTTGTCTTCAAGACCCTTTTCGCGTACAATGTTGGTGGGCCGAATGACAACCATTTGCTCGACAGAGGGGTTAACGGCAAGGCCGTTTAGGTCTTTTGTGAGCTGGTTCAAAGAGCTTCCAAGAGCATCGGATATGCGATTCGTTTGCTCGCTTAAATTCGTGTTTACCAAGGCGGTAAGCTCGCTCTGTGTCTGCAAAACGACGACTCCGATGAGAGCAATGAGGGGTATCAGGGCGATTAACACGTAAGCTAGGATAAGCTTACCCCTCAAATTCAGATTCACCCCGCTGAACGACGTAGAATCCTTCACTTTTTTTGCTGGTTTCTTTTTTCTGAGCGTACTCATCTGGTCTCTCCTCCGCCTCTCGCTATTCTTTAGCTAATACGTCTTGCACGATGAAATATCCTTCCGGTTTTGGGTAAATTTAGTATTCCTGCCTAGATTTAGCAGGAACGCCATATCCAGATGGCGAAGTTAATTTTTGTAAGAAGACGGAAAACCTTAAAAAAGTCAAAAGTAATAGTACTCATACTCAGGATTTTGTGATAGAGTAAGTGCGGAAAAGAAAGAGGGAATGGATCAAATGAAGAAAACACATATTCGGACTTTAAGCGGCATGGCGCTCAAGGATACACTCAAGACAGGCGGCTGCGGCGAATGTCAAACATCTTGTCAATCAGCATGCAAGACATCCTGTACTGTCGGCAACCAAGCCTGCGAGCGATAGCAGTTGTCTCTAGAGCGCTTAGGAGGTAGTTTGTTGTTTGAAAAGGCATGTGTTCATACATATAGTCAGGGCGGGCAGAATCTTGTAGTCGATGGCAACTCTGGGGCAGTGCATGTTCTAGATACCGAAGCGATGAGCTTGATTCGGGAAGCGTGCGCCCGCGATGACATTCAGAATCTTGAGGATTTAGACGAATTCCTAAAGTCTAAGGCACACTCGTCCGACATAGTGGAAGAGATCAGTGCCTTGGTGGAATGCGGCCTGCTTTTTAGTCCCGATCTCACGGAGGCACCACCGAGGCCTGAGACCATCGTGAAGGCTTTATGTCTCAATGTGGCCCATGACTGCAATTTGCGCTGTGATTATTGCTTTGCATCCACTGGAGACTTTAAGGGTGCTAGAGAGCTCATGTCGCTGGATGTGGCCAAGGCTGCGGTGGATTTTTTGCTTCAGAATTCCAAGCACCGCAAGCAATTGGAGATCGACTTTTTCGGGGGAGAACCCCTGATGAACTGGGACGTCGTCCGCCAAACGGTGGAGTATGCCGAGGTAGAAGCTGCCAAGCTTGACAAGACGTTTCGCTTCACGATTACAACCAATGGACTTGGCTTAACCCCTGCTATCGAAGAGTTTATTAATGAGCATATGTATAATGTAGTCTTGAGCATTGATGGGCGCAAAGAGGTTAACGATCGGGTGCGGCGGACTGTTTCGAATAAGGGGTCTGTCTACGAAGTTATCATACCGAAGTTCCAAAGGCTGGTGCAAAACAGGGGCGACCAGAGTTATTATGTGAGGGGTACGTTTACCGCACACAATCTCGACTTTTCTCGCGATGTGGCGCACCTGCATGATCTCGGCTTTGACCAGATCTCCATGGAACCTGTCGTAGCAGATGCAAGGGAAGACTATGCCCTTGGCCAGGAGCATCTGCCAAGAATCTTAGAAGAATATGACCGTTTGGCTGAGCTCTATTTAGAGCGGCGACGCCGGGGCCAAGGTTTCAACTTTTTCCACTTCAACGTGGATCTGCAAAAGGGCCCTTGCCTTTATAAGCGGATCAGTGGCTGTGGCGCTGGCTATGAATATTTAGCTGTGGCGCCCTCAGGAGAACTATTCCCCTGCCACCAGTTTGTGGGCGAACCAGAGTATGTCTTAGGTACGGTGTGGACTGGCATTGAAAAGGGCGAGATATCCAGGGCCTTTAAGGACTCGCATGTCCTAAGCAAACCGATTTGTAGATCCTGCTGGGCAAAGTATTATTGCAGCGGGGGATGCGAGAAACATACGCTTGACTTTTCTGGAAACAGGCTTCTGCCAGATGACATGGCCTGTGCGATGGAGAAGAAGCGCTTGGAATGTTCCTTTTATATCCAGGCAGTGACAACTGAGGACGACGACTGAAGTCTCATACTGGAGTCGGATCGATAATTTATGGCAGAAACGATGAAGAACAGGCTGCAGGTGGGCACTTGGCTTGTTTGGAGTAACTAGTGCAACCGGCTGGAGTAACGTTCATGCCGGTTTTTTTGCTAGGAAGGTGAAGGTGAAAGATAGTGCGCAAACGTCTGGGAGATATTTTGCAGGATCAAGGCTTACTTAACGATCAGCAATTGGCCATGGCCCTGGAGGAGCAAAAGAGGACAGGAGACCGCTTAGGTCATGCCCTTGTGCGCCTAGACTTGGTCACCCCGAGCCAGGTGGCTGATGCCTTAAGCGAGCATTTGAAGATAGAACGAGTTGATTTGACGCGACGTTACTTGGAACCTGAGATCGTAGATTTGATTCCGGGATCTGTGATCGTCTCTAAGCAGGTTTTGCCCATTGAGATTCAAGATGGTGTCTTGATTGTGGCCATGGCCGATCCCTTGGACATTAATGTTATGGATGATCTGCAGCGTTTGACGAGTAGAATCATCAGACCATCGGTAGCTACCGAGGAAGAGATTGAAGACGCTTACCAGCGCACCCGGAACATTGCCCAAAGCGCCAAAGAGCTTATTTCGCGCTATCAAGACGATGAGATAGCAGCGGAAAGCGAGCAAGTCGAATACCTCGGTGATGCCCCAGGGGTCAAGCTGACGAATCTTATTTTAGAGCAGGCTATTACCCAAAAAGCCAGCGATATCCATTTAGAACCCCATGAGCATGGTATGCGGGTGCGTTATCGTATTGATGGACTCTTACGCGATATTATGGAGATCCCCCGGCACTTACGGGGAGACGTTAGTTCGCGGATCAAGATCATGGGTGGACTCGATATTACGGAACGCCGCAAACCCCAAGACGGCCGTATTCAAATAACTTTATCTGGTCACGAGGTGGACATGCGGATCTCGTCTTTACCCACAGTCTATGGCGAAAAGATCGTGGCCAGGCTGTTACATAAGTCGAGTCATCTCTTGCAACTAGAGGATTTTGGTTTTTCCGAGGATAATCTTAGGAAAATCGAGAAAATGCTGCGCCTCAACCAAGGGTTGGTCTTAGTGACCGGTCCCACTGGTAGTGGTAAATCGACCACACTTTACGCCTTCTTAAACAGGCTGAACTCTCCTGAGAAAAATATTGTGACGGTGGAGGATCCAGTGGAGTACCTCTTGGATGGCATCAATCAAGTACAGGTCCACTCTAGGGTTGGGCTCACCTTTGCGACTGGTCTGCGTACCGTACTTCGCCAAGACCCCGATGTAATTATGGTGGGGGAAATCAGGGACGAAGAGACGGGAGAAATTGCGGTTCGGTCAGCACTCACAGGTCACTTGGTTTTATCAACATTGCACACCAATAGCGCCGTGGCCACCATCTCGCGCCTTGTGAATATGGGACTTGAGTCCTACATACTTAGCTCCACCCTGATTGGCATTGTTGCTCAGCGCCTGGTGCGTTCGATCTGCTCGGACTGCAAAGTGCCTGTCAAATTGGAGGATCCTGTGATGATCAAGTATCTTTCTTCCTTAGGACGTGAGATCCCTGAGACAGTCTACCAAGGTAAAGGTTGCCCACTCTGTAATCAGTCAGGCTATAGGGGGCGCAGTGCTATTGGTGAGGTATTGGTCTTTAACAAAGAAATGCGTAAGGCTGTAGAATCCAATCTGGGCGAAGCAGAGCTTTTGGATATCGCGCTGCGAGCAGGAATGACTACGCTGCAAGAAGCTGCCATTGAGAAACTCATCTCTGGGGTTACGACCTCCGAAGAGATTATTCGCACCGTCTATAGCGTCGATATGGAGGGTGAGGAGTGACAGCAACTTTGCATATCCAAAAGTTGGTCGAGATAGCGATTGGAGAGAGAGCCTCAGACCTGCACCTGTCCGCGGGAGTGCCGCCTATTATCAGGGTTTTTGGTAGCATCCGCCCGCTTGAGGGCTATGATCGACTGATGCCCTTGCAGATTGAACAGATTGTGCATCCCATCCTGACAGAGCAGCAATTGGAAGCTCTAGAGCGTGAGGGGGAAATTGACTTTTCCTATGGTCTGACTGGGGTCGGTCGCTTTCGCTGTAATTTGTCTAGGCAGCGCGGCTCTCTAACCTTGGCCATGCGGGTGATAAGTTCGGTGATCAAGCCTTTGGAGGAGCTTGGTCTACCCGAAATCCTCCATGATCTAGCCCACCTTAGGGATGGCTTAGTCTTGGTCACAGGACCTACCGGTAGTGGAAAATCAACGACACTAGCCTCCATGATCGATATCATTAACCGGGAGAGGCAGGGAGTAATTATCACCCTTGAAGACCCCATTGAGTTTCTCCATCAGCACAAGCGCTGTGTTGTTAACCAGAGGGAAGTTGGTATTGACACCAAGTCCTTTGCTAACGGACTACGTTCAGCACTGCGTTCGGATCCAGATGTGATTTTGGTGGGAGAAATGCGTGATCTTGCAACCATCTCTATTGCCCTAACCGCGGCAGAAACAGGCCATTTGGTGCTTTCAACCTTACATACTAAGGGTGCAGCCAAGACCATTGATCGAGTGATCGACGTCTTTCCGCCAGAGAGTCAACAGCAGATCAGGGTACAGCTTAGTACCGTCTTAGAGGCCGTCGTTTCTCAACAGCTTTTTCCGGCCCGAGATGGCAATGGGATGGTTCCTGCGGTAGAAGTCATGCTTGGTACCGCGGCCATTCGGAACATGATTAGGGAAGAGAAGACCCACCAGATTCCCTCCATGATCGAAACGGGTGCCCGCTTTGGGATGCAGT
>CAZAJB010000075.1:0-10262 GCA_964485345.1 uncultured Clostridiaceae bacterium | reverse complement strand
GGGTTTCACTCCTCACCAGATTGATGCTGCCCTCTTTATCGAACAGGTTAATTCTATGCCCTTTCACCTGTAAGAGGATCTTTTGCCCCGGCTGCAGCTCTTCATCTAGGGACGATTCTTCAATCACATCCACCAAAACGCCGCCACCGATGTCCACAACGTAGTGGGTGTTTAAACCAAGATACGAACAACCTTTCAGGACCCCCTCGACCCCATCTTCACCCGCTTGGGTCAGAATAAAATCTTCGGGGCGGATCGAACATAGGACCTCTGAATCCGGTAGACGTTTAAGATGCTCTAGGGATAAGCGGTAGGTATCACCGATGATCAGGGCGTTTTCTTTGATTTTGGCCGAGAGAATATTCGTCCGGCCAATGAAGCTTGCTACAAACAAATTTTTTGGCCTTTGATAAATCTCCCTAGGTGTGCCAATGTGCTGAATGATGCCGTCTTTCATCACCGCGATGGTGTCGCTGATGGCCATTGCTTCTTCTTGATCGTGGGTTACGTAAACCGTTGTAATCCCCACCGTCTTTTGAATATCCCGGATGACGCTCCGCATTTCCAGGCGGAGCTTGGCATCCAGATTAGAGAGTGGTTCATCCATTAGCAAAACATCAGGCGAAATAACTAAGGCCCGAGCCAACGCCACCCGTTGCTGCTGGCCGCCTGAAAGCTGGTTCGGCATGCGAGTAGCAAAGGATGAAATCTGCATGAGTTCTAGATATTGGCCGGTCAACTCTTTGATACTCTTTTTATCCATCTTGCGGTTTTTTAGACCATAAGCCACGTTATCAAAGACGGTCATGTGGGGGAATATGGCATAGTTTTGAAAAACCATGCCAATATTCCTCTTGCTAGGATCCATATCGTTGATCCTGAGATCATTGAAGTAAAAATCGCCACCCTCGATGGAATTAAAACCGGCAATCATTCTAAGAAGGGTTGTTTTACCGCAGCCCGATGGACCTAACAGCGTAAACAACTCGCCATCTTCGATATCCAGAGACAGATCCGGAATAATTGTGTGATTTCCGAATCTCTTTTCAGCATGGCGAATCATAATTTTGCTCATGTTGCACCCCCACAAGTATAAACAATGTGATTATTTGCTTTGTAGACGAGTAAAAATATCGGTGAAACGATCAACGATTTCCTGTTTATGCGATGCGACGTAAGGAATGTCTTCTTCAATGACATAGATGTCAGCCACAGGCGTCATAAAGTCACTGGTTTTGGCACCCTTCAGGACGGGACGATTGGTTAGGGTTGTACCCCAAATGTTCTGCACTTCTTCGCTGACGATGAAGTCAATGAAAAGTTTCGCGTTATCCATATTCTTAGCACCTTTGATAATGGTGGCAGAAGCCGGCAAGTAGACAGAGCCTTCCACCGGATAAATGACTGTGACCGGCGCACCGTCCCGTACTAATTGGGCCGATGGATCTTCGTAAGAAAGACCAATCATGTTTTCGCCGTCTGCAACGCTCTTGTAAACACCAGAAGAGCTACTGCTGATTTTCCCGTCAATAATCGTGAAAAGATCCTCCACATACTGCCAAGCTACATCGCTTTCGTAGCCACCCATCGCGAGTAGCATATTCGTTAGCTGTGCAAAGGCTGAAGAGGAGTTCGAGGGATCGCCCACGATAATCTTGCCTTTAAACTCAGGATTCAACAAGTCGGCATAGCCCGTGATGACTTTATCGCCTAAGAGCTCGTTATTGACGATCAAGCAGCTACCGTCCAATACGTTGCCGGTAATAAAGCCCACTTTGTTCTGGTAAGCCTCGAGAACGCCATCGTTATTCTTCGAAACGTATTCTTCCCAAAGGTCTTTGTTGTCATAGGCCAGGGACCAAGAACCACCGAAGAGAACGTCAGCATAAGGACGGTCCTTTTCGGAACGAATTCGTTTGATAAGCTCCCCGGTGCCGGCTTGAATGACTTCTACGTTAATTCCGTACTTTTCCTCGAAAAGTGGTATCGTTGCATTCATAAGTCCTTCAGAGTTCGGCGAATAGACAACCAACTTGCCCTTTTGTGCCAAAACGATACCGCTAACCGATGCCAAAACCAACAAAACTGTCACTACCATTACGATTCTCTTTTTCATCTTGCTTCCTCCCCTTCAAGTTAAAATCTAACCCTATTCTATAACAATCCGCATTATATTAAGACCCAATTTAAGGAACAGTTAGAAAAAAAACCGAACAGTTTTTGTCCGGTTAAGCTTCAAGAGATTCGAAGGCGGTATTCTTTAGGCGTACAGCCTACATATTTTTTGAAGGCGTAATTGAAATATTTATAATCCCCAACACCGCAGAGGGCACCGATTTCGGCGATAGACAGGGAGCTTTCTTTGAGAAGTTGCAGCGCTTTATGAAGACGGTAGCGGTTCAGATATTCTATCACGGTTGTCCCCACCGCCTTTTGAAAGCGCTGATTAATGTAACGTTCCGAGTAATGGACCTGCGCCGAAATATCAGACAAACTGATCTTTTGCTCGTAGTGCTCAGCGATATACTCTAAAATAGCCGAAGCAAGGGGATCGAGTGGTTCTTCGGGGGTGAGGGTGCTAAAAAGAGATAAGTCTTTTAACTCCGCCATATCTTCGCTTTGCTGGCGCAAAAGCACGATGTTACGACATTCTAGGGTGGCACGGGCTAAGGCTTCTAGGAATTCTTCCTGGTTTAGAGGTTTTAAGACATAATCGGAAACCCCAATTTTTATCGCTTCCCTGGCATATTCAAAATAGGAATAACCTGTGAGAAGAATAGCCACATAATCCGACTGAAATTTGGTGGCGGCGATCATCTCTAGACCATTCATCACCGGCATCTCGATATCCGCGATGACGATATCCGGATTAAGCTCACCTATAAGTTCCTTCCCTTCGACTCCGTTACGGGCCTCGCCAACCACGGTACAGCCGCATTCTTCCCAAGGGATGGAGTAGCGGATCCCTTTGCGGATCACGTCTTCGTCTTCGACTAGGAGCACTCTGAACATTCTACAATCTCCCCTTAGGCAGCTTGACCGTGACCGTAAAGGATTCACCCAATTTACTCTTAATAAAGAGGCCACAATCACTGCCGTATTTTAGCACAATTCTCCGAGCAATATTTTGGAGCCCACATTGAGCCGTTTCAATCGTCTCGGCTGCAATTCTATTCTGCAAAATCTTGAGTTGCTCTGCGGACACGCCCGGTCCATCGTCTGTTACCTGCAAGAAAACGTAAGCACCGTGGATCCAGCCTGTAATCAACAAAGAAAGTTCCATTTGCTTGCGAAAACCATGCTTAATGCTGTTTTCAATTAAAGGCTGGAGTAAAAGCTTTGGGATTAAAGCCGGGCCGCAGCGGGGATCAATTTGGACGGTGCAACTGAAGCGTTCGCCAAAGCGCACCTTATGGATGAAGACGTAATCTTCAATGTAGGCCAGATCCTCTTCAAGGCCAACATCTCTTTTAGTGTTGTCAATGCTGTAGCGGAGGATCTGAGTGAATTTCTCAAGCAAATAGACTGCTTTGCTTGGTTCCGCAAGAATTAAATACTTGATGGTATCCAGGGTATTATAGATAAAATGGGGGTTGATTTGGGCCTGGAGATTGCGCATTTCGATCATGCTATTTAGTCTCAGCAAGTCTGTATTGCGCTTGTTGAGGTCATTAATACTTTTCACCATTTTATTGATTTGGACCGCAACTTCCTCGAACTCATCCTCTGTTTCGAGTTTGATAATGTGTTCATTGTTTTCACGCCGTAAAATGCGGATCTCTTTCACGAGCGCATCGACAGATTTGGCGCTTTTCTCCGCCATGAGGCGGGAGAGGTTTTTAAACATTACCAACCAAATCAAACCTAAAAAGACAATGATCCCGACACCGACTAAGACATAGAGGGTGCTACCGGGACTATAAACAAAGGAGTATAAAATGGCGTTTTTATCCGCTAAAACCCGGGCCTTGACCCGGTAGCGGTTATTTTGTACAGTTACAAACCGGGTACTAGGGGACAGGCGGTATTTGTTACCGTGCCGTTCTGGCAAAAAAACGCCTTTCGTATAGTAGATCATGGAACCTTCGAGATTGGTGATGATGCAGTCATATTGGTGTTTTAAGAATAATTTGCCCCAATCATAGCCGTTCAAATAAGCGATGGCAAAGCCGGTGAGTTCATCATTTTCGTAAAGGGGCTTTGAAATCACGCTTTCGGATCGCTCACCAGATAAGTAATAGACCGTCATATAGGTTGGGTTTTCTGAATTCAGGGAGTTTTGGGCCACAATCTTGTTGAACTCGGTGCGATGCAGGTTCATGGCGTCTGGTTCAAAGCTGGTGTAGGTTATTTGCTTGTTTTGATCTACCAAGATCAGATTGAGCCTGACTTGACCCTCTACATTTTGCTTAAATAGGGAATAGTGAAGTTCCCTCTGGCTTTGCTCCCCCTTGATATTGCGCAGAAAAAGCCCTTGCTGATCCGAATTCGTTAAATACGACGTTACCTCATCATAGACTTGGTCGTAGGTGGCCGTAAGGAAGTCCAAGTGTTCTTCCATGGTAATATTTTGGTACAGGTAACTTAAACCAAAGATCGGGAGGAAAAAAGCCAGACAACCCAGGAGAACGGAGTACATTATTCTCTTTTGCGCCTGTTCTTCTAACTGCTTTTTAAAAAGACTTGGGTGGGGTTTTTCCATCGATAGTCTCCTAACAGCTTTGAAAACTCTTGAGTGGGGTTAGAAAAAGAATCGAGCCGCTGATCAGATGTGGTTCCGGCAACTATTTGTCAGGATAGCCGAATGATTCTACCTTAGCCGGTATAACTCCTTTATTTGATCACGTAGTGTAGTGTAATACCGATCAAAAAGCTTGAGTGAAAACAACAACAGCACGAATGCCCACTTGTTCTCATTCGCATCACTGGCCTTGCACACGAAAAAACCCCCAATAGAAAGTCATCTCAACTAGGGGCACAGGGATTAACTGCGTTACCTTAACGAAACTCCCCTGATCCTTTTGAAATTTTCGTGCGTCGAATCGTTCCGTCCGCTTCCACTGAGGGTGTCCCTAGCTCCATGGAATTTGTAATTCGCAGTATTGCTCCAAATAGCTCCCGATAGCTATGAATCATGCTGTTTTGATTATCATCTGATCGCCGGTATTGATCTCAAGCATTGCCAGTAGCACTCCCATGTGCTTGTAGCCTCTTACCCGGCGAAATCCTTGTTCAGCCCCCATAAAACCAGCCGCTGCATGGCGTAAAGCCATTTCACCATCTTTGAAATTGGACACTCTGCGAATGATGCCTCGGCAAGCAGAGTTAGCTGATTCCATTGGGTTTGTGCTGCATAGGGTTTCTCGGAGAAGACCAGGTACTTTACGTCAAAGTCTCCTCAAGGCCCTCTAAAAGGCTTGCGGTAGCCTTAGGGTAACAATGTTCAAGTCTCTTGGCAATTGACAGCAATTTGTCTTTCGCTTCTGCGTATTCAAACTCTCTATAGGCCATGGCGAGGTCTTTTGAGATATTGGCTTGCTCTGATTTCGCTTGATTCTTAAAGTCAGACTCGTCCCTGTTTAAGGCCCAACGGATAAGGTAATTTGAGGGATGGGCTAAAAATACGAACAAAAAGATCAGCCCGTAATTTACGTCGTATCGGAGCACATAATCTACCGTTCCACATAAGAGGATAATGGAAAGCGGAACGAGATAGTTTAACTGATAAAGATACACACCAGTCGCTTTGCGAATTCTATTGATAATTAGGCGCAACGGGACTTCTATGCTGCCCAAAACTACCAAGGCTATGGAGAACACAACCCAGTTCGACAAAGAGATATGGGTGAATAGCACATATCCAGTTGAGGTCAGTAAGACGAGACGCACGAGCCTGTAGAGAAAATAACTGGATATAGGTTTGGCAAACTGCGAACCTACTATTTCCCACCATTGTTTGAGGCAATACTCGTCGCCCAGAGCTAGAGTTAATGTCAGCAAATAAGACTGCGAAATCTTCATTCTGCCACCTCCCAAAACTTATCTATCTTTTGTCATGATGGGTATCCTCCTCATCCAGAGCCAACCGATTCCCTACCATCGTTCTCGATTATCGTAATCAACTCTCTCGACGAATACGATTTCACCCGAATATCTCTCCTGGCTCTTTAAGTATAATACGCATCGTGGTGCGCGGCAAAATACTCACATTGTACTTCCCATTTGCACTTCCCTACAGGCGCAAGGAAAGTCTGTCAACAATCTAGGGCGCACTCCTATGCCTAACTAAACGAGGGTGCGTGTGCTCCACATACAGCTTAACAGAATAGTCTGCACAAACAAGATCATTAGGGGATAGTCCTGATTGTTCAGTTTCCTTAATTGGGAACCTCACCACGAAAACTCTATTTAGACGGTGGTTTCTTTGTTAGCCGTCGATATAGCCCTGATCATCACGAACATCCAGCTTGAACCTCCCACGGCTAAAGTCGCGGGATTCCGGAGTGGTCTGTTCCATTGAACAGAATTGGTACAAAAAGATGTACCCCCAGGCTAGCCCCGCCATCCCGGCAGTTTGCCCGATGCGATGCATCTAGGCGGTAAGTAGCCACACCGCCTGGGTGCGAGCCCGGTCATAATGTCCCAGAAAAATAGAAACATTAGCACTAAAAATCTTGATTAATAAATGGCACTTGTGTACCACAAGTCTTCCCAAGTAACTCCATCGGGAATGTTCCGGTGGGGCTGGCTGCTTACGAATTTCTTGAATTCGTTGGCCCTCCAGGGATGAGTCATCGCTGGAACATACTCGATTGGTAGGCGTGATTTTAATGTCTTGAACATTCTCTCCACCCTACCCTTGGCTTGGGGAACGCTGGTTGTCTCAATCTCGATTCCCAGCCGTTTGCAGGCGTAACCAAATTGTGTGAGCGTATCCTTTTCAAGCAGGGCGGTCTCTTTCCGTCTATACTCAAATACTGTCCGTTTGTCGGTATAGAACAAATGCGGAATGCCATGGGTGACAAGTATCCGGTACAGTACGTTGTAATAGCCTTGCAAGATCTCCTGAGGCGCAAAGAAGGCCCCTACAATGCTACCAGTGCAGTCATCTACGGCCAAATGAAGATAAGCCTCTACGTCACTGAACCAGACGTACTCGGAGGCATCCATTTGAATCATCTCACCAAACCTAGAACTCCGTGGTCTGCGAGGATGAGCGTCTTCTAGGCTGACAATCAATTCCTGTATGCGACCTTGCTCCTTTTTCGATGTCGTAGTACTCTTGTCCCGCTCCAGCTGCTCTTTTGGCCCTTTCTTGTTTGCCTTTGTGGCCAGAGGACTAAGAATGCCTTCGTTTAGAAAAAGTGTTCTCTGTACGGATTAGGAAGCGCTGATTTCTGTGGGCTATGACAAAAAAACGCTTACATCGCAATTAGCTCCTTTTGCCACATCGTTGTAAGGGTATCAAAAATATGATAAAATAATGATACTAAAGCGAGGTGATTACCATGCCAAAAATTCGACCCATCTCGGATTTGCGTAACAATTTTGCAGAGATTTCGAAGCTAGTTCACGAAACCTCAGAACCAGTCTTCCTGACCAAGAATGGACATGGCGACATGGTGGTAATGAGTATAGAAGCCTATGAACGTCAACTGTTCCAGAACGAAATATACTTCAAGCTAAAGGAAGCGGAGATGGAAGCTAAATCCACAGATGTACGTCACACCCACAAGGACATTATGCAAGGGTTACGAGAATCCCTAGATAATAAGGGAGCCAGTGATGTATAGATTAGTCTATCTACCACTGGCTCTTAAGGACCTTGAAAATACAGTAAATCATATCGCCGACACCCTTAAAAATCCGCAAGCCGCTTACGACCTTATTGATACTCTGGATAAGACATTAGGACAATTACAGCACTTCCCATACCTAGGCAAGGCCTACCAGCCAGTACAACCAATCGAGCTTGATTACACAGTCCTTTGGGTAAAGAACTATTTGGTTTTTTATGTTGTAACATATCAGGCTGTAGAAATCCACAGGGTAATCTACAAGAAAACTGATCTGCCCAACATAATTAAGTGAGGCAACCTATTCCTAACAAATACCCGGTGTCCAACGGGCAAAACTGCTTACCAAGTGATAAATCCTATCGAACATCTAGACGCCGTAGGTCGGATCCAGGAAGAAGTGCCAAGCAATCGACGGCGCAATTGTGCATATCTGCCCATATCTAGCCAAAGGCTTACCTTGGCGTCATCGGTAATAAACCAGAAGCTCCCGGTTCAAGTGGGATTGGGATTGGAATATTAGCCCAAAGAGGATTTTTCTAGATATAGGCTTTCATTGACGTTTCTAAAGGCAGGCAGTTTCACTGGGAAGAGAAAAGACCAGAGGTGCATAGGAAACTCCCCCGATTACACTGATCTACAACCACTATTCCCATCTTACATTGAGCCGATTAAGACCAGTTGGAGGGATTATATGTCCATTCATCGCGCTAAGGTTGAACTTTTCACTAAAGAGTGCTGGTTCAAACCCTAAATGTACAGTATCGTTCGCTTCGCCTGGTTTTGGATTTTCAAAGAGGGTAACCATTTCTCTCCATCCATCGCTGTTGTTATTAACCCACCCTTGACCCGTTAATCCAATAAGTAAGTCATTCCAATTTTGTGGGGGTGGACCTGGTTGAAAAGGATCTCTGACTCTCCCAATCAACTCGACTCGTTCCAGTTCCTTTGGGAAGGTGATGGTACTCGGTCGCTCATCACGACTTATACTCGGCTCCACCTTTTCTTCAGTTTCGGCATCGAAGAAGCCAACTTGTTCCCATTCCGCCCTTACCCATTCAATATCTTCCATAGATATATCCAAGATGGCCTCTTCTACGATGGTAATATCTCTTTTTACGCCTAACCAAACGGTTTCTTCACGAACATCATTTACAGCTGCCACATAAAGATGTGCTCCTCAAGCCCAAGCCATGGTCAAACCACTGCGAGGCCTTAGTCAACACTCGTTTAAGCCTAGAGCCGCCAACTCTTCTGAAAATTCCATTATCTAACTCCTCAATTCTTACTCGCTGTCAAACACATACAAAACAAAGTGCTTCCAAGGAACAGCACCGATTAGTAATCTGCAAAAAAAGATACTGAAAGGCTTCCTACACTTCTTTCCTCAATCTTCAGGTGGCATGGCAGATTCTCAATACACAGGTGCTCCATCGTTAGATAGGAGAAATGTATGAAATTCAAGACTTCTGTAGATTATTACAGACGTGAAATACCACAAACTGGAAGGTCTAGCGGCGTTAGGATTTGGTTGGATAGTCGACCTGTTCACAAAGTGCTAATCATTGGATACCAATACCACTCCCGCCTACAAGCGCTTTCCATAAAATGGGGGGTACGACCCCTTACGGGGTCGACCGACGATCTCGGCGGGCGAGCCCGATCATGTAAAGGGCGGCGCTTTACCCAGTGGGTAAGAACCAGGACTATAATCAAGTCAATTTTACACTTTATAACCGAATCGGATAAATCACCCTTCCCACACAAAGTCACGATGAGCCTAATCCATCTTCGAACGAACTCTTAAATTTTAACAGGTTTTTCCTCGCAATTTTCATGGCTTCAACAGACCCCTCCGAATTCTTTATCTGCCTTTTCAGTTCCTTTTTCTCTTTGCCGTCTGCAACATCGGCTTTCAATCTTAACTCGGTTAATCCGTTATCAATATTCCTGATGTTTTGGACATATTGTTCATAGATGGTATTTGAATACTCCGTGTCATGTTCATCATTCAAGAATATCTCGCGAACGGAGACAAGCAATTTAGCCGACTGCAAAATTGTGTTCTGTTTGCCTATTAGACCAGCAACTCCTACCGCTCCGCCGACACCTAATCCTGCGCCTATTCCGAGGGCAGCCCCTCCGCCAACAATCACAGCAGTACCGCCCAACATTCCGGCACCACCGACTGCTATTGCACCGCCACCAAGATAAGCAAGGCAGGCACTTGTTAAGGCAGCACCGCTAAGCCCGGCAAAGTTCGAGCCGACCAAAGCAACTGCGATGGGGCCTGCTAATGCTCCAGCGGTTGCAATGGTGACTATGGCAATACCGGCGGTTATGGCACCACCGACGAGAAGCCCCTTGAGAACCTCTTTCATCTCAAAAACTACCTTTTCATAGCATTTACGAAGACGTTTAATGTAACCTTGGTGGTAGTAATTACCACTAAAATACGAATCAAGA
>CAZAJB010000074.1:0-10274 GCA_964485345.1 uncultured Clostridiaceae bacterium | reverse complement strand
CAACACCAAAAACGAAACAACTCTTCTGAACAAGCAATCCAAATATTGGTATTTGCTTCTCCACTTTCCAGAAAAACCTTCTTTCTTTAACAGGCAATGCTTGAGACTAGTTTAAACTCGAAGGGATCACCGTCAAATTATCCTCACGCATGGTAGTCCCGCTTGACACAAGCAGATGTGCCGAGGAAGCCTTCCCAGACTGGGAATTAGCTGTAGGTTATTGCGGTGGACGAATGTTTTCCTGACAGTCATTCTGTCCCTCGATGGTAGGTGATCACAGGGCGCCAAAGCAAACTTGCGAAATGTTGACGCAAATCAATGGATTTTTTGCGCAACATTTTTCGTTTCTTTTGCAGGAGTTTTCAAATCGGCGTCCAATAACTCCACTAGTACTTGTTAAGTCCAGGTGAAAGTAGGGAACAAATGAAGGGGAAAGTTGGTTTAAAGGATGTAGCTGATGCCCTCAACATATCACAGTCAACCGTATCTAGAGCCCTGCGTAATAAGCCTGGCGTTAGTCCGGAGCTTCGAGAAAAAGTCTTTAAGGTCGCTCAAGATCTCAACTATTCGTTCAAGCTGCTTAAGGAGCAATCATTTAGAAAAGTTGGCATAGTTATTCCCGATATCGCCAACCCGTTTTTTGCAACAGTTTGCTATGGTATTGAGAGCATTTTGCGTTCCAACGGCTACCTTACTTACCTAATTAACACAGATGAGGACATGGAGCTGGAGTGCGATTACGTTCGATCCTTTATTGAAGACGAGAGTCTCGAGGGATTAGTTGTTGCTCCCAGTGCAGACACCGAAGAGTTTTACGAAAAGCTACAGGGCACTCTGCCCGTCGTATTTTTTGACCGGCACTATGAGTCTCTGGCTATTCCCAGCGTCTTAGTTGACAACAAAGACGTTATCTTCCGGGCAACCCAATACTTGGTAAGTCTAGGTCACAAGAGCATTGCGTTTATCGCTGGTGACCACGATCTTTACACCGGTAGAACCCGTACCGAGGGTTTCAAGGAGGCTGTTCAGTTGCTAGGGCTGGACAAGAATTCTTGTCCCATAGTGAGTGGGAACTTCAGAAAGTCTGAAGCTTACGAGGTGACCCGAGGGATTTTTGGGCGCAACAGTTGCACAGCGGTGATCGCTTCAAGCAACAAGACTACCAGCGGTGTGCTTCATGCCATTCGCGAACTAGGTTTAGCAGTACCTAGAGATGTTTCCATCATCGGCTTTGATGACCAGGAGTGGATGGAATACAGCGATCCCCCGCTCACCACCATGGTGCAGCCCGCATTCACCATGGGGATCCTAGCAGCCAACATGCTTCTGCAACAAATCAACGGCACATCACTTCAAGAACATGTAGTTCTGAAAGCAGAAATAAAGAAGAGGGGCTCTGAGGGCCCACACGGATCTTAGAGGGAGGTGGGGTGGTTTCGCTAGAGAGTTGAAGTAGGATGCAATTACGTGCTTAACATCAAGGGAGGGTATAAAGTGAAAAGAGTTACAAAAGGGTTTCTCGTACTGTTCATGGTCTTCACATTGTCTTTCACAGCTCTAGCTAGCGGTGGTTTCACCTACATGGGTCACATCGCATCTCTAGATACCACTGCTGAAGGACCTTTCGGCGAAATTTGGCGCAAGTTCCAAGAGCTCTATCCCCAGTATGACCTCACATATGTGGGCAATGCTGGCACGGATGCGCAGATGACCAAGCTCAAACTGGCTGCGGAAAGTAACCAGCTACCCGATATTTTCTGGTCCTTGGACGCTACAGCTGTGGAGCTTTACGAAGCAGGGTATTTACTGGATCTAACTGAGTTCATGGAAACCCATCCAGAGGTTAGCGCCAACTTGGCCAGCAATATGGTGTTCCAACGCGACAACGATATCTATGGTCTAGCCTTTGAACTCAACATTCAGGGCTTCTGGTACAACAAGCAGATCTTCCGCGAACACGGCATTCCTGAGCCAGTTGCTGGTACCACCTTTGAGGAACTCCTCGATATGGTGGCTGATCTTAATTCAAAAGGAATTGTGCCCATTGCTAACGGCGCACAGTCTCCATACAGTTGCTGGGCCATTATGGGCTGCCTAGCTCGCTACGGTTATTTCGACCGTATTGACGCCATTACCGCTGGAGAAGACTCTTGGGACAATGAAGATTTCCTAGCGTTCTTTAAGTCCTTAAAGGTCTTGGCCGATGCCGGTGCTTTTGCCAAGAACGTAACCACGAACAACTACTTCGACGCAGTAGCGCTGTTTGAAAGTGGGGGAGCAGCCATGATGGACGCTGGTTCCTGGTTGGCTGGAAGTGAAGGGGTTCTTGCTATGGGTGATGACATTGGCTTCTGGTGGGGTCCCACCTTCGCTGACGGCGTGGGAGTAAACGAACTGAGCATCCAGATTCCATCCGCCCCCATCTGCGTAAGTTCAGCCGTAGCCAATGATCCGGCTAAGAAAGAAGCAGTTTACGCCTTTCTGAACTTCTATTACAGTCAGATGGCAGCGGAAATTGCGGTTAACGTTGGGTTCATTCCAGTCGTTACTCTGGAAAAGGAGGTTAAGACTGACATTCCGAGCCAGCAAGCTCTCTTGGATGCAGTAGCAGTGGGCTGGACCAGCATTCCAGTGGGACCAGATCTGATTCTAAGCACAGCTATGCAGAACCAACTGCACGACTCCATATACGGAGTGATCGGCGGAATCTACACTCCAGAACAAGCCCTCCGTTTGCTGGACGCTGCACAGCAAGAAGAATTGCTCTATTTCTAAACACAACCGTTTGGCGGGAGCAAGGATTCTCCTTTCCCGCCAAACGCTCGAACTATTGGTTTCGCTGTTGGGAGGATAAGTATTTTGCGTTGGTTAAGTCAAACTCGTTATAAAGTAATGCTGTTGCTTCCCTGCCTGGTCCTGTACATTGCCTATATTATCGCGCCCATTTTCCTGTCGTTCTATTACAGTTTCATGCGTTATTCAGGCATCGGGAAGCCCAGGTGGATCGGCCTGACTAACTATCGGTTGCTGTTTAGCAACCCGATTTTCCTCAACTCCATTAAGAACTCCTTTGTTATTATGGTAGTATCACTTGCACTGCTTGTTCCCCTATCCTTTTTCTGTGCCCTGCTCTTGAATCAGAAGTTTCCTGGCACAAGTGTGACCCAAACCCTGGTTTTCTCTCCTGCCATTATGGCTCCAATCATTGTCGGCCTAATCTGGAGTTATATTTTTGAACCAAGCTATGGCCTCTTGAACAGCCTATTGTCGGCTGTGGGGCTGGAACACTGGACCAGGCAGTGGATCGGGGGACCCACTTTGACCCCTTATGCGGTGGCCATTGTGTACGTCTGGCAACAGCTTGGTTTTTATGCGGCAATTTTCATCGCTGGACTGCGAAGCGTGCCAGGCGAGCTGTATGAGTCTGCCCATATCGATGGAGCCAGTCTCTGGCAGCAGACGGCATACATCACCGTTCCCATGATCAAATATGTGTTTACCGTTGTAATCATCCACGTGATTAATGGAACTCTCAAGATCTTCGAGATCGTGCTGCAACTCACCAATGGAGGACCCAACCATCTGTCGGAGACCATGGTGACGTACGGCTACAGCATGACCTTTACTAACGGCAGGTACGGTTATGGCATGGCCATGACTGTGATAAACTTTGTGATCTGCATCGGCTTTTCTATTGCCTACTTAGCCCTAGTGCGGGAAAAACAACAAGCGTAAAGGAGGAATCTAGTGTGAACAAGTGGGTGAAAGTATTTCTACAGATCCTCCTCTGGCTGATTGTCCTGGTAACTGTGTTTCCTTTCTGCTGGATGGTTCTGCTGTCGTTTAGAACAAATACTGAAATTCTGCGTCAGCCCTTGGCTCTACCCAGCACCTTTTCCTTGAGCAACTTAAGGTCGGCGCTACATCAAGTGGACTATTTAAGAATGTACGGAAACACTTTCGTTGTAGCCTTGGTGTCAGTTATCGGGGGAATGTTTTTAACCTTCATGAGCTCCTTTGCTTTAGCTAAAATCGAGTTCAAGAGCGAACGGACGAGAAGCTTTATCCATATCTTTCTCCTGTCCGGCATCGCGATATCTGGCTTTATCCTGCTCTACCCCATTTATCGAATCAGCGTGGCCATGAAAATTAGGGATACACTGTTGGGGCTCATCCTTCCCTATGCTGCCACCACCCTGTCTTTTAACACACTCTTGATGGTCCCATTCTTGCACCAGTTGCCCAAGGAGATCGATGAGGCCGCAGTGATTGACGGGTGCAACATTTGGTCTTTGATGTTCAGGGTGATTGCCCCCATTGCCAAGCCCATCTTGACTACCATCTTTGTGTTTAACATCATTTACGTTTTCAACGAATACCCTCTGGCCTCGGTACTGCTTGACAGTGCCAAGAACTTCACCCTAGCCTTGAGTGTGTATCAGTTCAAGGGGCTTTATTCGCTGAACTACGGAGCTATGATTTCTGGAAGTCTGCTCATTGTTATTCCAGAGCTGATTTTCTATGGATTTTTCAGACGCTATGTAATTGAGGGGATGACTGCCGGAGCGGTCAAAGGATAGGTCTACTCTCGCGGCGGTCGTTAGCTGTAGAAGTTATGCAACAGGTTACTGTACACTACCTGATCCAGTAAGCAGAAAACAATGAAGGAGGATTTTCGCATGAGCAAAATCACAGGTTTATTCAAGAATCTAACAAGGGTACATCAGGCACGAAGTGGACGGATTTCCAGCGCGTGTCACGAAGGACGCAATCAGGACTATTGGGTAATCCCCGCAAACGAAAACGTTGTACTGGGAGAAATTGAAGGTCCCGCCTGCATCAACCACATTTGGATGACGTCTTCGTGCCGAAAGGTGAAGGAACCGTCCATTCTCGATCCAGTACTCAACGCCAGCGCGGCGCCAGTGATGGAGATTCATCCGGCCCTAGGTGTAATCTGGGATGAATATGATCCCTTCTACTACCGCAAGGTCTTGATTAAAATCACCTGGGACGACCAGGAGAACCCAAGTGTGTTGGTGCCGTTCGGCGACTTCTTTTGCATCGGCAACAGCTATCCAGGCAACTTCAGCTCCCTGCCCTTCAATGTCTCCTTGAAGCCTGAAGAGGCTGGTCGGTATGGGGCACCGTGTTCACTCAGCTGTTATTTTCCCATGCCTTTCTCCAAGAACGCCAAGATTGAGATTATCAATGAAAATGACCTGCCATTCATCCTGTTCTTCTACATTGACTATGAAATGTACTCAGAGCCACTGCCTGAAGATACAGCATATTTCCACGCCTCCTGGAACAGAGAGAATCCCTGCGATGGTTGGGGACCCGATCTGCAGACAAACTCCCCCGAAGTTAACCGGGTAGCCAATGTGAAGGGCGACGGAAATTACGTGGTGCTGGATGTGGAAGGCAAGGGACACTACGTAGGCTGCAACTTAACTGTAAATCACTTTCAGGGTAGTTGGTGGGGCGAAGGGAACGACATGATCTTTATTGACGGAGAAGAATATGCCAGCATAGTGGGGACCGGAACTGAAGACTATTTTAACCATGCTTGGGGCATGCAGCGCAACGCCTTCCCCTTCTTCGGAACCATCGTGCACGAAGGTGACAGTGGCGGTTTCCAGGTATCCTACAGATTTCATGTTACCGATCCCATTCACTTTGACAAATCGATACGGGTAACCATTGAGCACGGCCATGCAAATCACCTTAGCGACGACTGGAGTTCAACCGCTTACTGGTATCAAACACTACCAACAACCAAGAAGTTGACCGTCCTACCTGTGGAAGAGCGTCTTCCCGTGGTTCCCGAACTGACTCTTCCGAAACAGAAACAACCGGTACTCGATCCAGAAATGATAGCTGCCCGTGAAAACTACCAGAAGCGCTGGGAGGAATACGAGCCTAAACGTCTGGAGCAGTTCCGCTTGAAGGAAGAGAGAACCCGCCGCTATTCCCAGCTAAACACCGAAGTAGCCCGAGAGCTCCGCGGCCGGTTTGATGCAGAAGGAAAGGGCAGCAACTAATGGATCAATTACGACATGAGGAGAGGATCCAAAGAGCACACGAAGAGATAAGGCGCACTAGAGCCAGCGTAGCCAAAGCGCCCAGTAGACAGCGTTATCACTTCATGGCTCCCCAGGGCTGGCTCAATGACCCCAATGGCTTGATACACTTTCGGGGTAGGTATCACTACTTTTATCAATACAACCCCTTTGACGCCTTTTGGGGAGCGATGCATTGGGGACACGCGGTCAGTGATGACCTGCTCCATTGGGAACATTTGCCTGTGGCCCTAGCCCCTAGTGAAAGCTATGACGATCACTCCTTAGGAGGCTGTTTCTCAGGCACTGCGATTGAGCATGAGGGCAAGCTGTACCTGTTTTACACAGGTACAGCCAACAACGGCAATGGGCTCGAACAAACCCAGTGTGTGGCCTTCAGCGGGGATGGCGTCAAGTTCGAGAAGTATGCTGGGAATCCGATAATAACTGCACCTGAGGGTTATGACCCTGCCAATTTCCGGGATCCGAAGGTATGGAAACATGGCGACACCTTTTACATGCTGGTGGGTGCTAAAAAGGGAGACTTTGCACAGGCGCTACTATTCGCTTCCGCCAATCTTCTGAATTGGGAGTTTGTAAACGTTCTGGCGGAGAGCAGAGGAGAATTGGGCTACATGTGGGAATGTCCTGATTTCTTCCCCTTAGGCGATAAATACGTGCTTATGTTCTCTCCAATGGGGTTGGGCGAGCGTAAGACGCTCTACTTGGTTGGAGAGATGGAATACAGTACCGGTAAGTTCAACTACACTACGGTTGGAGAAGTAGATTGGGGTCACCACTACTACGCCCCCCAGTCCTTCCTTGATCCTAAAGGGCGAAGGATTGTTGTGGCCTGGGCCAACGGATGGCAGTGGATGCCCTGGTGGCAGGATTGGGGCCCAACCTACCAGGAGAAGTGGTGCGGGTGGTTTGCTCTGCCTCGGGAAGTGAAGCTATCGGACGACGGAACTCTACAGTTCCTGCCCATTGAGGAGCTAAACTCCCTGCGCTTTGGTGAGCAGAGCCTGGAGAACGTTCAGGTGGGAACAGAGGGTTTAGAAATCCAAGTAGCGGATCCGGTGGCCTATGAACTGTACCTCGAATGCGACTTGAGTAAGAGCGAAACCAGCGGGTTTGCTCTGCACCTAAAAACGGATACAGAACATGAGACGATAATCTATTTTGACTTGCTCAAAGGAGAGCTTTGTTTTGATCGTAGCGGATCCGATGGATGGACCAAAGGTGTTTCCCGTAGTCCGCTGTTCCTGAAAGACGTGGACAAGCTTGATATCCGCGTGTTTGCAGACACCTCGTCTCTAGAACTGTTTGTCAATGGAGGTAGGATCTGCCACAGCCATAATGTCTATGCAGGGCCTTGGCAGACAAAAAACTCTATTACAGCTATTGATGGTAACCTGGTTGTGAGAAGACTGGTAACATACGGACTCTCACGTACCACAGACTAAACCCATTTGCCAAAAAGAACGCGAGTGTTGACGCACTTCAACCAATGCTCCAAGCCAGTAGTAACATCGAAGCACATCTTCAGACACCATGGCGATACCAGATACAGCAACCTCGGAACACTAAGCTTGAAGTCTTTATTGCCCGACGCGTCGGCGCCGCGTTCTTTTTGATCACCAGTAGGCAGGCAGTTAATTCAAATGCCCTAACCTTTTTGGAAAGAGTGAAAGTAATGAAGGCAGAAAATCACGCAGTTGTAATTCTAGGAGAAATACTGGTCGATATGTACCTCGACAGTGTTGCCACCTCCACTGATAGAAAGTCCACCTTTGTGGGAACACCAGGCGGGGCACCGGCCAATGTTGCGGCTAATCTCGCCTCCATGGGCATTCCCAGCTCGTTTATTACCAGCTTCTCTGATGATCCCTTGGGTAGAGATTTAATGTCTGTTCTTGAGGAGCGGGGAATCGACATGAGTTTGAGCTCTATACACGAGTCCAAAACTCCCCTAGCGATGGTGTTAAGCTCTCCCGAAGGAGAGCGATCTTTTCGTCTGTACCTGAGCGGGAGCGCGTTGGAAAGACTGGATGTTTCCTCCGCGTCCCTATCACGAGAGATTTCCTTTTTTCATTTTGGCTCAGTTTTGCTTGTTTTTGAAGCTGGAGTCAAGGCTACCAGAACGCTCCTTGGTCAAGTGGCTGATAGGAAGACCATTCGATCTTATGATATAAATGTTAGGCCGGACATCTTCAAACTTAATCCTAGAGCAGCGAGAGAGTCCTTGGCAGTACTGGACCAAGTTGATGTTCTTAAGCTCAGTAGCGAAGATTTGGAGTGGATTCAGAAGAATGCAGACGCAAGCTTAAGAGTGCCTAGTGATTTTTTCAAGTTTGGGATTAAGTTGATCGCGTATACGGAAGGGGCCAACGGTTCCACTCTGCTTACCCCCAACACATCCCTTTCTGTCCTTGCCCCGGATGTGCAGGTGGTGGATACCACCGGCAGCGGGGACGCTTTTATGGCCGGTATTTTAGCATCGCTCTACGAACAGAACTTTAGATCGAGAGATACTCTGCTTCATCTAGACGAGGCAGTCCTTCGAAAAATCGGAGACCGGGCGAACCATGCTGCCAAACATATTCTGGGCCAAGCTGGAGCTATGCCGTAAATTCGTTAGGTTTGAGAGGTCGATCACGGCCACGGTTATAGCACACCACCCTCACCACCTCATTCCTTTCATCGATCTCGGTTTTTTGGTAAGCGTCAAGAAGAGTACACCTACCAACTTCATACTTACGATGGGATAATTAGGCTAGCATCGTAAAGGAGTTGGTGTTTTGTCTAACGAGCAGAAGCGAGAACTATGGAACGAGCGCATCCAAGCTTTTCGCGCCAGCGGTCTAAGCCAAAAAGCTTGGTGCGAAGAACAAGGATTACAGTTAAGTCAATTAGGGTACTGGCTACGCAAGCTTAGGTCTGAGACCAACCTGTCTGAGAAAGGACGATGGGTCAGCCTAAGTTCCGTTGCTCCATCTGGCTCGGGGATTTCCCTTCGAGTAGGTAGTGTAGTGTTAGAGATCGAACGGGGCTTTGACCCAGAGGTCTTGGCTGATGTACTGCGGTCTTTGATGGCTGTATGCTAATTGGCCACCCGAGACAAAAAGTCTACTTAGCTATTGGAGCCACTGATCTTCGCAAAGCTGTTGATGGATTGGCTGCCATCGTCCAACTGGACTTCGAATTGAGTCCCTTTGAACCCTATCTGTTTGCCTTCTGCAACAGGGTGCGAAACAAGGTGAAGATTCTCGAATGGTCTGAACGTGGCTTTTGGCTCCATTACTTTCGTTTAGAGAAAGGCAAACTACCCTGGCCCCAAGAGGGAGAGGAAGTTAATCCTCTGGATGTCACCTGGCAAGACCTACGCAGACTGCTGGAAGGAAGCCCGCTAGGAACAGTTGAGAGCCGTACTGTAAAACTCCCGAAATATATTCTTTAGTATCATTTTCCTTGGAAAGACTGCCTTTTCCCTGCAGGAATCGAGCCTCTTAACGCGAAGTATCTAGGTATGATGAACACTAACGAAACCTCGGGATGACCAGGGAGCTTGCCGTTGTGCCTCCCCAGTTTTATGTCAATGTGCATGTACAAGATGTGTGCGGATGCCGCCACTGTGAAACCGCGACGGCAGTGAGAGAGTAATTGTCACCGCACCGAAACCCAATAGGGCTTTTCCAGGAAGTATTGCCTCTCCTTCAGTGGTAGCCCACGTGATAGAAGAAAAGTATGTCATGGGTGTGCCACTATATCGTCAGGAACAGCAGTGCGCCAGGCGAGGTGTTCAGCTCTCTAGACAGAACATGGCTAACTGGGTTGTACACGCTGCGCAGAACTGGTTTGAGCCGATCTACAACAGGGTGAAGGACGTTTTACTTGCGCAGGACATAATTATGGCTGACGAAACGTCGGTTCAAGTACTTCGCGAGGATGGCAAGGCTCCTGAGTCTAAGTCCTTTATGTGGGTTTACCGCTCGGGTCGTTATGAACCCGGTATGGTACTCTACGAGTATCAACCATCCAGGGCACAGGAACATCCCAAAGAATTCCTACGTAACTTCAAGGGTTATCTGATTACGGATGGTTACGCCGCCTACAGCGGTTTGCCCAAGGATGTAGTCAATGCGGATTGCTGGGCACATTATCCAAGAAATATGGTTATCCAATAAGACTCTCTTGAAATGGCATAGATAC
>CAZAJB010000073.1:0-10550 GCA_964485345.1 uncultured Clostridiaceae bacterium | reverse complement strand
CCATAGGCAGATTGGGCATCAAACTTGCCCTCTCCCGTTAAAACCAAACTCGCTCCTTGGGCCTTCGCTTCAAAGCCCAGGACATTTAAGACGAGTTCAATGCCAGAAACTAGACGGCCGCCAAGTAAAGCCATGAGGCCCGCACCTAAGCCCCCAGCCGCGCCAGATCCTGGCACCTTTCCTACATTTTGCCCCAGATCCCTGTGGATCATCCCACCATAATTGGCAAGGGCTGCATCTAAGATTTCCACCATCTCAGGGGTGGCGCCCTTCTGGGGTCCATAGATGTGGGCTGCGCCCGTGGGACCGGTGAGGGGATTGTTCACGTCACAGGCCACGTCAATGACCACGCCAGCGAGGCGAGGATCCTTACCTGCGGCATCGATTCTGGCCAGACGTGCCAGTTCTCCGCCGCCCGGGCCCAAGTGCTCTCCCTCTTCGTCGAAAAAGCGAAAGCCCAGAGCCTGGGCCATTCCCATTCCTCCATCGTTTGTGGCACTGCCGCCAATACCGATGATCAAATGGGTACAGCCAAGATCTAGGGCTTTCTGGATTAACTCCCCTGTACCGAAGGTGGTGGTCACGAGGGGATTACGCTTATTTTCTGGTACCAAAACTAGGCCCGAAGCCTGGGCCATTTCAATCACTGCAGTCTGTCCATTGCCCATCAAACCGAGCTTGGCAGTGACAGGTTCGCCCAGGGGGCCTGTCACCTGAATCTCCAGGAGCTTACCGCCACTGGCGGCAACGAGGGAATCCACCAATCCTTCTCCGCCATCTGAGAGCGGCAAAAGGGTGAGCGCGGCTTCAGGCAACACCCTCTGCACTCCCTTGGCCATGGCCTGGGCCACATCCGCGGCAGAGAGGCTACCCTTAAAGGAATCGGGGGCAATTACAATTGACATCTGCATAAGAGCTCTCCTTACTTGGCGTTCTGGATGAAGCGATCGATTTTTACCAGCGCCTTATTGATGCTATCTATAGAATATGCATAGGAGACGCGAATAAACCCTTCACCGCTATCGCCAAAGGCAGAGCCTGGTACAACCGCTACCTTTTCTGCTTCTAAGAGACGGTTACAGAACTCATCGGAGGTCATACCCAGATCAGAGATTCTGGGGAAGCAATAAAAGGCACCCTTGGGCTCAAAGCAGGAAAGTCCCATGTTCCTGAATCCCTGAACAATGGTCTGCCGGCGCCGATCGTATTCGGCTACCATCCGCTCTACCTCGGGTATGCCATTCTCTAGGGCTTCGATAGCTGCCCATTGGCTCATGGTGGGGGCACACATAATCACATATTGATGGATCTTCTTCATCGCTTCCATGAGGGGAGCGGGTCCGCAGGCATAGCCTAGGCGCCATCCGGTCATAGAAAATGCCTTGGAGAAGCCATTGATTAAGAGTGTCTTTTCGTACATACCTGGCAGGGTAGCGATGGAGGTATGCTCAATGCCATAGACTAATTCGGCATAGATTTCATCGGCAATAATCAAAATGTCATGCTCTCGCAAAACATCGGCGATGGCCATCAAATCCGCTTTCTCCATGACCGCACCGGTTGGGTTATTGGGATAGCAGAAGACAATTGCCTTCGTCTTGGGCGTGATCAAGGAGCGAATCACATCGGCCGTGAGGCGGAAGTCGTCTTTCTCGTAGGTAGGCACAGGAACTGCAACGCCACCTGCCAAAATGGCCGATGGTGCGTAGGAAACATAGGTGGGTTCAGGCACAAGTACTTCATCGCCGGGGTTCACGACCGCACGCAGAGCCAAGTCTACTGCTTCACTAGCGCCAACGGTGACAAGAATTTGGTCAGCTGGATTGTATTCTACCTGAAAGCGACTTTCTACATACTTGCTGATGGCACGTCTCAGCTCGATTAGGCCTACGTTTGCCGTGTACTTTGTACCTTTGTCAACAATGGATCGAACACCGGCCTCCCTGATACTGGTTGGAGTCGGAAAATCTGGTTCGCCGACACCGAGGGAAATGACCCCCTCCATTGTGGCCGCAATGTCAAAAAACTTGCGAATGCCCGAGGGCTTAATCACTTTTACTTTTTCTGATAACATTTTGTTTATCAACTTAACCATCCACCTTCCTAACGTAATAATAACTTCCTATTCTGCACTTTATTCGTAAGTCCTACCGTGAAAGAACTTTTTCGTATATTGACAGAATTGTCAGAGTATTGTATACTCTAATTGCTAGCAAAACCTAGGGCCCGACAAAAAAAGGAGATTGATCATGAAACGAAGACTTCTCTGTTCCCTGTTGGTCTTGACACTACTTATGGGCATGGTTGGAACGAGCTTTGCCGCCAGCCTTTCACCTCCCCCCGTCCTCCCCTTTGGCGAAGAGGTCCTGCCTTTGACGCAGGAAGAAATGGAAGATGTGGAAGGTGCCTGGGGAAGTTATGTTGCGGTTGCTGTGGTGAGTGCGGCATTTGCAGGTGCTTGCTATTGGACACAGACAGAACCTGTGGACCGGAACTGGAAGGATGGCCTCATGGCCTGCGCTATAGGAGCAGCGGGGGCACTGATGGGCAAACACTTCTAAACACGCCTTCTTGCAAGAGCCCGGGGTGTGACCCCGGGCTCCGCTTCTCTCGCAACCTGAATTGGAAAGGGTGATCAAATGACTCCTCGCCAGCTCTTGATCCGCTGGACTGCCATGGTCGTCCTAGTCATAGCCAGTGGCTTATGGCAGGGTAAAGTTCTCGGCACGAACCTTCTTTGTATAGCCGTCCTTACAGCCACGGCGATGACTGGCATCGTGATACTTTACCCATTAACTGATCTTCCAGGGCTGTGGGGCATTGGGATGACTTGGCTTCGCCACCTCTTGATTTTTATCATTATCGCCGCGGTCCTGCTCGGTAGTCCGCTGCACACAAGTATCATCATGAGCATCGCCTATGCCACTTTGTTGACCCTGTACCAAATGCTTTGGTAATTGGACTCATCTGACCTTGACAGAGCCCTGTGTCGCCTCGGGCTCCGTTTCTACTCGCAGCAATCATTGGAAAGGATGATCAAATGGCAGCCCCTCAGCTTCTGATCCGTTGGGTGCTAGTGGCCGTTCTAGCCATAATCACTGGGCTATGGCGGGATGAGCTGTTTAACAGGGACCTTCTTGCGATCGCTCTGCTTTCGGCCACGGCACTAACCGGTATCGGGGCGCTACACTCCCTAACGAAGCTACCGGGTCTTCTCGGTATCGGGATTGGTTGGCTACGTCAGTTTTTGATCCTCGCCATTCTTTCCGGGGTCATCGCCGGGTTTTCCCTGCGCAGAAGCATCATCATGGGCATAGGTTATGCCACAATCATGAGTATCTATCATCTGCTTAGGTAGTGTTCTGGGCCTGACCCACTAGGTGAGACCCCTTCAATTGCTTTTTCGTCGCAGGCGTCCAAAGCAAAAAGATCCTAAGGAGCGTAATCAAACCTCACAAGAGGCTAGCCCCTAGATACTCGCCGCGAACTGCGGTGCTATGGTGCCATAGGCACACTGATGGGTAAGTTCATGTAATCCATCAGCTTGCAGTGAGCACGGGGTGTGAACCCGGGCTCCGTTTCTACCGTCGCAATCATTGGAAAGGATGATCAAATGACTGCCTCCCAGCTCCTAACGCGCTGGCTTGTCATGGCCGTTCTAGTCATAATCACTGGACTATTGCGGGACAAGCAGTTTAGCAGGAAGCTCCTTGTTGTAGCCCTGCTCTCCGCCACTGCCATCGCCGGTCTAGCGGCTCTGCACCCCTTAACCAAGCTACCGGGCCTACTAGGTTTTGGCATTGGTTGGCTACGACTATTGGCGATTTTTGCTATTATGGCTGCCGCTCTTGCGGGGTTTCCCCTGCGTAGAAGCATCATCATGGGCATAGGTTATGCCACAATCATCAGCATCAATAATCTACCTAGGTAGTCGTGAGGGCCTGCAAAGTGAACTTTGGGGAGTTCACTTTGCTCTGCCTTCGCCTCATAAGAGCCCTACTTTATGGTTATGAAGTCCACACCGCGAGCCAAGGCGACTTCTTCGTAGTCAGCCGGTGCGGTTACATCACGTATTCCAAAATGGGCCATGTCCTCCACAGACATGGTAAAGAAGTCCTCAGCCCCATACTCCTCATTGCCAACCCGGGTGAGATACTCATCAACGCCGATTTTTTCATAGAACTGAGCCTGACGAACCTTGCTTTTAGCAACGTATTCATCGCTGTCCCGAATGGTTTGCTCAATTAGGGTCTCTAGATCGAACTGGGCCCTGACGTCTTCTGGCAATTGCTCATACACAGTCTTGGTTGTGGCGCGGATATCGTCTACCGACATCACGGACTTCTGAAGAATGCTGCCATGCCAGGCCACAACGGATCCTTCTCTGATAGTCTTGATCCGCCCGGCAGTGAATACGTAGTTAGCACCAGATGACATGCACATACCTTCCACTACTACGTCAATGTTGTTATTGTATACCCATTCCCCCATGGTCATTCCTCCATTGATTTCGCCGCCACTCGTGGAGATGATCAGTTCCGTTACAGGTTTTGCGGCAACTAGATCCAACAAACGGTCGACGTTTTCCTCGTTGATCTTTCCCACATACTTCACCGTAGTCCCCTCTAGAGCGATGATCGCCTCTACCGCTCTAGGGTCGCTGGAACGTACGCCACCGGTGAGGATATGCACGAAAGCAAGGACCAACACGAATCCTACTAGCGCTCTCTTCATCTGACCAACTCCTTCCCTATCCTCTATGCTTTGACATACTAGACGTCCGTTTCTATTACCACATTTACTCAGGCGACTCGTTCTTTAGCGCCTCCCTTTGCGCCCCCTCTTCCTTCCCAGGCTTCCAAACCAAAAAGATCCCAAAGAGGGTAATCAAACCGCCCAATATCTCGAACCCCGTTGGGATTTCTGCCAGGATGAGAGCCGCCAAGAGGCTAGCCCCTAGAGGTTCGCCTAAGACCGCGGCAGAAACCATGGTGGCTGGTAAGTACTTTAGGGCCCAGTTCAGCGTATTATGTCCCAAGACGGTAGGGAAAAGGGCTAAGGCCAGAAAAATGGCCCAAGTTTGGCCTGTATACCCTGTCCAAGCCAGGCCCCTAGACCACATGAAAAGAGCGATGATCAGGCTGGCAGTACCGAAGACGAGGGCTGAGTAAAGGGCAAGGGGCAGCTCCTGGCGGAGTTTCCGCCCTAGACTTAAGTAGATGGCAATCATCATAGCCCCGCCTAGAGCTAGAAAATTGCCGAGAAACCTAGACTGATCTCCCGCTCCTTGCGCAAAGGTCACGATAACTCCGCCCACCAGAGCAAAAAGGAGACCGAGCCACATGGCGGTCGTTGGTCTTTCCTTTAAAACGAGGATGGAGATCAGATACACCCAGACAGGATGCGTGGTAGCTAAGACCACCGAACTAGCCACACTGGTGTAGGAGAGGGAGCTCATCCAGAGCAAAAAATGCAGTGCTAAGAGGGTTCCGGCCCCAAGGGCTAGGGCCAATTGCTTCTGTGAGAGCTTGATGGCCCTGCTTTGCTTGATGGCCAAAGGGGAAAAAAACAAGGCGGCAAAAAACATGCGGTAAAAAGCCATGACAGGCGCAGGTGCATCGCCAAGGCGAATCAAGACAGCCGAGGTAGAAATCCCTAGGACGCCCCCGACTAAAGCTACGGTGACTACTCTTTTGGACGGCATGGGCACCTCATTCGAGCCGTTCTAATAAAAGAAGGTTAAAGCCAATTTGGATCATTTCGGAGGCGGTCAGGATACGGCCTTCTGCCGGTCTAATCTTCAACTTCAAGGCAATCGCTTTTTGACCAACCTTTTGGCTATACTCAATGCGGTTCATGGGCACCTCAACGGCCAAAATGCTGGATAAGACTTCGGCGCTAGCCCGGTGACCCACTGCCGAAACAAAGCCATAGGTGCGAATCAGCCTCTTCGCTTCTTCGATTTCTATGTCGCTCACACGATACAAACCCGTTGTCGTACAGATGGGTCCATTAAAAAGAACCACCGGAAAATGGCCGCCATCGAGCATGACAAGGTCCTGAAGTTCCTCCCAAACCTGGACTCCTCCCACGATCTAAACCTCCCTTGTACTGGGTGCAAAACGGTTTTCGCCATCTTGCAGATATTGCCGTAGCAAGGCGGCCACCGTCTCTAGGGCCACTTGGTTATAACCACCTTCGGGTACGATCAAGTCTGCATGACGTTTCGAAGGCTCCACAAAGGCTTCATGCATGGGTTTCACCGTTGCCAGGTATTGGCTACGGACGGATTCTAGGCTGCGGCCCCTCTGCTGCACGTCGCGGATTAAACGGCGCAGAACTCGTACATCAGGATCGGTGTCCACAAAGACCTTCAGATCGAATTCCGCCCGCAAGAGGGGATTACTCAAGACCAAAATACCCTCCACAATCACAATGGCCCTAGGCTCTACGGTAATCGTCTCTTGAGTACGGGCATAGCTGGCAAAATCATAGACAGGAATCTCGATTGTTTTTCCTGCCCGCAGGAGACGCAGATGCCGGATGAGGAGATCATCTTCGAGCGCGTCGGGATGATCGTAGTTTATCTTCAGACGCTCGGCAAAAGGCAGCTCCGTGTTGGCAACATAGTAAGCGTCTTGGGGAACACTAATGCAGTCTTCACCGATGGACTCCCGGAGCGTCTTGGCAAAGGTTGTTTTGCCAGAACCGGTACCACCAGCGATACCCAAAATCAGCACATCTATCACCCTTTTTTCTTAGATCAGGCGGTTATCCTTTTTGGCTTTTGCATCTTGCCACGAACCAAGGCCAGCACCTACGGCCACACCTAGAGCTAAGCCCACACCGATATTATCAAACACGGTTAAGCCAAACACCACGCCGAGGGAGAGTCCCATAGAAAGAGAAATGGAAACAGCCTGCCCTGCAACGTACAGTTTGTGTCGGTTTTGCAAATGCGAGACAGCGCGATCCATGCTTTTTTGCAGGGGTCGCAATTCCCCCGGAGAGAGCTCGCCTGTTGTCTCCCGGAGATCAGAAATGTGCTCGGCGAGTTCAGTCAAGCGCTGCTGGCAGGTATGGCACTCTAGGGCAAATCCATGCAGCCGGCCCAGGACCCTGCCGACAACGTCAGGCTGTAGACGCTGAGCCGCCTTCCCCTGAATCCGCTCGGCCAAGGTTTCCACTGTTTCCTGCAAACGCTTTAGTTCTTTCGCATTCATAGCCATCCTCCTGACAAGGAAATCACTCGCCCATGCAGAAAAGACAAAAGGAGAGGAGTGAATTTCCATGAAAAACGTTGCCCTCGTCATCGCCGAGAAGCAGTTTCGCGATGAGGAGTACCAGGTTCCCCGTGATCTTCTGCAAGAAGCTGGGTTTACTGTCTTGACAGTCTCTACCTCAAAAAACACAGCCATCGGTAAGCTTGGTCTCGAGGTAACCCCAGACACTCTCATCACAGAGCTCAATCTGGCGGACCTTGACGCCCTTATCTTCATTGGCGGAGGAGGATCAGAGCAGTACTTTACCGATCCCCTCGCCCACCGCTTGGCCCAGGACATGGTGTCCCGCAAAAAAGTCCTTGGGGCGATTTGCATTGCTCCAGTGATTTTGGCCCATGCCAAGGTCTTGGTAGGGAAAAACGCCACAGTCTTTCCAGATGGTGCCGAGATTCTCAGACAAAATGGCGCCAAATATACAGGGGCTGAAGTGGAGATCGATGGTTTGATCATCACAGGCAATGGCCCTGATGCGGCCGATGCCTTTGCTCAGGCCTTGATCGAGTTACTCAGCTAAATAACCTGCTTGGCGCAGGGCATCCCGAATGATTCCCATCACTTCACCCGTGGGGGTTTCAATGCGGTGCAGATGATAGCCACCGGTCAAAACCAGGAGGGGCTCCGCTTGGAGCTCCTCCATTTTTTCGATAAACTGCGCCACCTCGGCCCTCGTTGAAAGCTGCAAGTTGGCGGTGAGTTCCCCATACAAGGGGTGTTCTACCGTCACATCAAGCACGGTTCCACCTAAGTCTACTACTAAATACAGTTCCTCCGCAAGAACATCATTATGGCTCCCATGGGAAACTGCAATGGTACTATGGTGGACGGTGCGAGCCTGGGGCTTATAGAGGATGTAACCCCGAGGAGTAGCGATAATTTGCTCACCTCTAGCCCTGAGTACTGCCACATCGCCTACGATCACCTGCCGGGTAACCCCTAGGACGGCACTCAAATGAGCGCCGGTGAGGGGACTTGCGGCTTGCTCCAAAAGGGCAAGAATCTCGGTCCTGCGTTCTTCTTGTGTCATCGTGATTCCCCCTTGATTCCTGCTTGCCACGAACGGATCCGTGGTGTATGATACAGGTGTATATACACGTGTCGATTGCTACGCTGATTGAGATTGAGGAGTGATTATTGATGCGAATGACAATGAAGGACTTACTCTACGGCGCATTACTGACTGCACTGGCCCTGCTAATTCCCCTAGCCTTTCAAGGTTGGCTACAGGTGGCGATTCCACCCTTTTCTGCCACCCTCGCCAGCCATCTGCCATCCATGCTGGCCATGACCATAAGTCCCTGGGTTGCGGTCTTGGTTGGTCTCGGTTCAGGCTTTGGCTTTTTTGTGACCCTAGGCCCAATTGTGGCGATGCGAGCCTTGACCCATGTACTCTTTGGAGCGATTGGAGCCAAGCTCTATCAGAGAGGTTTAACGCTTTGGCAAGTACTCCTAATTACCCTGCCCATCCATGCCCTAGCTGAGGCTGTGGTTGTGATGCTCTTTGGTTTCAGTCTGTACCAGGCCCTGGTGATCATTGGCCTCGGTACCGCTCTCCACCACGCCGCGGACAGCGCCATTACCCTTGCACTCTATGGGTCGCTACGCAAAGCAGGCGTACCGCTAGGAGTCCGCAGAAAAGGCCCTGTGGGCCAACTGTAAGGATTCAATAATCTTGATATGCTGTGGGCAGACGGCTTCGCATTGCCCGCAGGCTACGCAGCGGCTGGCGTCTTCATCCGTCTTCAGGAGATTCTCATACATCCAGCGGCTATCGTCAAAACTACTATAGATACTAGCATCGTTAAACATGCTAAAGATACGGGGAATGGCCACGTTTTCAGGGCAGGGCAGACAATACTTGCAGTCGGTGCAGAGAACCTGCACTCGCTCCGTATAGATGTCCCTGGCCCTCTTAACTAGGGCTATTTCCTCTTTTGTGAGGGAATTCGGCGCGGCATCTTCCATGATGCGCAAATTCTCCTCCACATCTTCAAGGCGACTCATCCCGCTCAGGATCAAAGAAACCTCAGGATGGTTGGCAACCCAGCGCAACGCCCACTCCGCAGGCGTACGCTTGACCTTGGCCTCCTCGAAAAGCTCTGCGATCTCTGTGGGGATCCTTCGCACCAAGCGTCCTCCCCGCAGAGGTTCCATAATAATGACCCCTAAGCCCTTAGAAGCAGCATACTTAAGCCCCGCCAAGCCAGCCTGGTAGTTCTCGTCCATGTAGTTAAATTGGATCTGGCAAAAATCCCAGGGATAGGCATCGACAATCTCCCGAAAAATAGGGAGCTCGTCATGGAAGGAAAACCCGACATGCTTGACTAGGCCCTCTGCCTGCACTTTCTCCAGAAACTCCAAGGCCTCATACTGCACAGCCTTCTGCCAAGAATCCCGGCCAAGCGAATGAAGTAAGTAAAAGTCCACTTGTTCGACGCCGAGGCGTTCGAGCTGTTCATGAAAGATGCGTTCAATATCTTCTGACGAGTTGATGGCCCAGACAGGCAGTTTTGTGGCAATCTGTACTTTCTGGCGGTAGCCATCTTGGACCGCTTTGCCCACCAACGCTTCACTTTTGCCACCATGATAGTTATAGGCTGTATCCAAGTAATTCACCCCAGCGTCAATCGCATGGCGAATCATGGAAATCGCTTGTTCTTCATCGATCTCGCCTTCGCTGCCAGGCAAAGTAGGCAGGCGCATACAGCCAAAACCTAGCAGACCAACCTCTTCTCCAGTCTTACCGATGATTCTTTTCTGCATAGTACCACCCCTTCCTGTCTTATTCGTACTGACCTCCCCCTTTCCCTGCCGCCTGAGAAAAAGGAGAACAGAACAGCGCCCCGAATTACTACGGGTAAGCAAGGGGGGTTCAAACAAGATGACGAATTCTTACATACTGGCCCTGGCGGCCTTTTTTATCGGTGCCTTAGTAACCTATGCGGTGATGATCAAAGGACAAACGCGCCTCAGGGCCAAGCTCGATCTCTTAGAACAGACGCGCAGGGAAGAAAAGCAGTATCTGACGGAGGTGGAAGGCCAGTTTCAGGCGGCCTTTCAAAACTTGGCTCAGGAGATCTTAGAAACCAAGGCCTCAAGCCTCACAAGTAACAACCAACAGCAGATGCAGAGTCTCCTCGAGCCTCTACGCCTTCGCCTCACGGAATTTCAGCAACGGGTAGAGTCTACGCACCGAGAAAGCATGATCAAAATCGGCCTCCTGGAGCAGCTGGGCCTCAGCATGTCTGAGGAAGCTAAGCGGCTTACAAC
>CAZAJB010000072.1:0-10582 GCA_964485345.1 uncultured Clostridiaceae bacterium | reverse complement strand
GACAGTCCACGCAAGTTGAAGCTTCTCCGGATGTTCCTGCGGTAACAGATGGATGAGTCATAAACTATCGCACCGGAATTCTTTCTGAAACGGGATTGCGAGGTCATGAAGAACGCTCCCAAACTTGCCAAAATGCAATAGCAAAACCCTACATCTAGAGCTTAGCCCTGATCAATCGATCATAACCAAGCTCTGCTGTATTTGCTGCGGTATAATCTACAAATCTCTCCACCAGGTTCCCAGGGACAGCTTCAGTGAAATGTCGTTTCTCTAGCGCTTCAATTGGCTTGAGCAGACCACGAACTGCCTTGGCTACAGTCGTCTCGCCAGTTCCAAGTGGACCAGAAAAAGCCAGATGGGTACAAATGAGTTGACTTAGTAGGCCTGCCTTCTTACATTGTTGCTGAAAAGCAACATAAGCCCTGAGGTCCTTGATTCGTGTCTTGACTTCGCCTAGACCAATCAATCCGCTTAACTCATGGAGTGGACCTTTAATGCTCTCTGTGATTCTCCCCTTTTGTCTATTGGAATAGACTGCTACTATTTCAAAGACGCGGATTAGTTGCGTATGAACGTTGGATCCTCTCGATCTGCTAGACTGCCCAGGATGGCCCAGAAAACAATACCTTGGACAGTAAGAATGTTGCGGATGCCTCAAAGGGAGTCGATCATTAGATTATCAAGACATCGATCCAGACTGATTGCTGTTAGCTGAATGTCGCGTGGGAAAGGATACGTGACTGCAGCTCAATATAGGTGATTGCTAGAATCATCTCCTATTTGCTTGCACGTAATCAGGGAGAACATTCATTGCCTGGAGGGGAGGATTTCGACTACGAAGTGTAGAAAATGCAAACAATTTCATCTTCATTAAACAAGTGAGACTCAGGAGGACCTCGAGAGTGGATCACTTAGCGGCCGACTGGAAACGTCCAGCTATAAAAAACGCAGGTGATTGACTAATGCAAAGGAGGTTTTGTACCATGGCTCAAAATGGGAAGGACCAAGTCGCTGGCAGAACAACGTTCAAGACCGTCGATCTCTGTGCTGGCATAGGAGGGATAAGGCGCGGCTTTGAACTAACAGGACTATTTCAAAATGTACTGTCAGCCGAAACTGATGAATGGGCTTGTAGGACATATGAGCACATTTATGGGGAAAACCCCAGGAATGATGTTACATCGGCGGATTTCAAGGCCCTCATGGAATCTACACAATATGACGTCTTGCTGGCGGGATTTCCTTGCCAAACGTTCAGTCGTGTTGGTCTAGAAGAGGGCTTCGAGAACGAGGAAAAGGGTCAAATATTCCACCATCTTGTCGAGATAATAGAGCGAACCCGTCCGTGTTCGGTGTTTCTCGAGAATGTTGATCATTTGGTTAGGCATGACAAAGGTGCAACATTTAGGTTCATAATTGAAGAGTTAGAGGTGAGGTTGAACTATAAGGTAATTGGCGTTTCGAGAAGCGAGTGTGGTGGGCTGAAGTATTCCGAACGGGACTTTATTCGTAATTCAAAGGACTTTGGTGTTCCCCAGAACCGTCCCCGAACGTACATTATTGGTTTTGATCGTGAGCGGTTTGACAGAGAGTTGCTGGAGTGTCTGCCTACGCAACTTCCCAAGGGTAGAAGGCAAAGAATCTATGAAGATTTGAACGATTTACTTGAGAGTGAAGTCGAAGCAAAATACTATTTAGCCTCAGGATATCTTGCGACACTGAAACGGCATAGGAAAAGGGAGGAAGCCAAAGGAAACGGATTTGGATACCGCGTGGTGAATCGTGATGACATAGCATCACCAATTGCTAACACCATATTGGCAACAGGTGGGTCAGGGAAGGAACGCAACCTCATTTATGACCCTCGTGAAGGTATCGGAGGCACCGAAATCAAGGGTAAGAAGACGCCTCTCAACCACGAGGGGATTCGAGTAATGACGCCTACAGAGTGGGGGAAACTTCAGGGGTTTATTAACTATGCCTTCCTAGATGAGGATGGTAGAGAAGGCTTTTCTTTTCCAGAGGGCATATCAGATACGCAGCAATACAAGCAGTTTGGGAACTCAGTAACGATTCCAGCAGTAGAGGAGATAGCCAAGTTTGTAGCTAAATGCTTGACAATACTCGCTAGCGATGGCGGTTAGGAGGAGGTATCTGTGGCCACTCGTGGTTTGCCTGGATTACGCAAGTCGGTCGATATTATCTTCGAGGACTCATTAATCTCCAGAGAAGCAATTCTCCAAGAATACGCTAACTTTCTCTTATCACCCGTAATTCACCGTAAGCGATCGTCCAGTGTTGTGTTGCATACTGGTTCTGTGTGTTTTGATGTTGTTACGCTTGTGGCGGCGACAGTTGCCTGTGTCTTAATGGATGATACGGATCCGTATGAGATGATCCAGGAGCTTAATGTTGGCGACTTGGTGTTATACAAGAGTCAACGGCATCGGTGGCTCGGTCTTGAGATAAGGGACGGTGTCCAATATTTTGTACTTGAACAAGACGGACGAGGTAGGAGTGGTTCGATCACATCGTGGTTGCCGCTCGAGGAGAACAAAGCGCTGATAAAACCATATCATGGTAGCTCCGAGGTTACAGATGGAAGAGGCATCAGGAGAAAGAAGTCCAATAGATTGGATTTCATTTCTTGGATTACTGAAAAAGAACCCGGTGACATTCCTGGTATTACAGGTGTTTCCGTAGTCATTGTGGCAGAACGTACCACCTTTGATCGAATCCAAAAGGGAGTTTGTATTGAGTATGGCAAAGGGCGGACTATTGGGTTGTTGGATATCGTACCCGCATCTTACTACACTTCCAGGGATGAAGCCTACCAGTTTGGTAGCAACCCTTCTAAAGCAGAACCGGTCTTGAAGATCGCAAGTAAAGTCTCGGTCGCACGTGATATTGTGCTAGATCAGCATGGCGGTAAAGTCCTTGGCTTCATAGTCATGGGGGATGACGCGGCATCAAAAGGTTCTTATGAGCTACCTGATTTGCTGAATAGAAGGTCTTTGAGATTCACCCATCTGTCGATGCACATAGATTCTATGGAAGCCGAGAAGTATGTCTTTGACGAAAGCACTACAGTTTTTGCTTGTACGAGGGAACTTCTCCTACAGCATATAAGTCCGAAGAAGGTCGAGAATCAACTCACTGCTGCTTTGAACAGACAGGTATCTAATATTGTCAATAATGAGGTGCGTGGCAACATCGTTCGCGGTGGTTTGTCTTGGGAGATTTATCGAGAGGTAATGAAGGCGCTATATACAATCAGACACTCTGGTTGGGATGAGGAACACAAACGGAAGTTTCTTGTCCTGGCACATTCTCTCTTAAACCTAATGAATACAGCTGTCTTTCCTATGACCACTATGGAACATGCGATCTCTAAGAATCAACTACACATCGGTGTCATTTCGCCCAAGGCTCGTATAGAACAGCTTTGGGAGTTGGCAGAAAGATCGGACTCGCTGGAGTCTCAGTGCCTTCTTGTCGTTTCTGTCCTAGATGACTTGTATGAGTCGTTCTTGGTTGATTGCCCTAAGTACAGGGCATTGAAAGACTTGATCAATAGTACACCCATTGGGGAAACCGCTATCATTGTTCCAAAGGCGTACTATGCTGATATTTTACTCAAAGAGTCAATCTTTTCTACAAAGCGGGTTCTGATTACAACAGCGAATCGCTTTGATGGCACTCGGAGTTATGATAGGGTAATCGGGGTTGGGAATTTTTTTGGGGATCGCTTTGATCCCCAGAGATGTACTGCAGCTGCACGCATTGTAGTGTTGCTCTATGAAAACGAAGGCAAAGTTTTTGCACGACAAAGGGTCATGGAGGAACGTTATAAACGAAGACTCAATTTTGCGACTGGTCTTGGTACTGAGTTCGTTGACGACCAAGCTAGAAGTGACGATGAGAACTCAATCGACTTGAATATTCGAGAATCGCTGGATATTGAAGCGTACCTAGATACTATCAGCACCTTCGACCTTCGTAACTTTGCTTCTGGTCTTTCGGGGATGAATGGAAGTACTCCTACTTCAGAGGTGTCTGCATTCGGTAGATTTGTTAGCGGAGAGCAGATCATGTTCTCCAAATACTACAAGGCGGTTGTATATGTACCAGGAGAGGTCAAGAACTCGATAGTTGAAAAAGACGTCGAGAAGCTATCTGCGGGGGATGTACTTGTCTTCACTAAGAGAGATGATTTTACGATAAATATCGTTGATACAATTTACGATGCATTGCAAACGGGTGGAAAATTCGACAGAACGGTTCTTGAAGCAACGGAGAAAGCGCAGTGGTGGAAAGAGGTTCTACGAGATTTCCAAACTACCAATGATTTGTCCTATAGGCAACTAGCCAAGGAACTCGGCCGCCACGGCTCGTGCCTCACGGATGTATCAATCAGGCAGTGGCTTGTTGCCGAGAGTCACATTGTAGGTCCAAGGGACGAAGAGACTCTAAGGCAAATTGCCACCATGACGCAGGATTCATATCTGCTAAGCGATGTGCGTGGCTACTTTGAAGCGTGTCGTGTAGTGCGTTCGCAGCGACGAAGAATCCTTAGATTGATTGGTGAAGCCATCGAGGATAAGTTGCGTGGTCATAAACCTCCTCCAGGTAGCGAACTCGAAATTGTATATGACAATGTGGAGAACCTATCTGAAACTCTGGAGCTACAGTCAATATCGTTTTCGGATGAGCCCATTTTGGTTCCAACCAATTTAGTAAATAGGCCGATGTGTGATATGGAGGTGGTATCATGACTAGGAAAACAGGAGTCCGGGAGTGTTTGATTAATGCGCGCGAAGACTACATTAATATCATAAAAGCCGAGCTCCTTGGCCCAGGCTCCGAATTTGCTGCACCAAGTATTGAGAATGAGCTGATATCGAGCAATCCCATCAGCAGGTACTCCATTGGGATCCTATACCCTCAGGGAAATCAAGTGAATCAGGATAATGATGATGCGCAGCCGAACCGCGGCTACGAGACTGCTACCTTGTTGGATGATGAGCTCGATGGTAAAACTGACCTGTTGTTGGACGGTTCCACCGAAATAGAGAGCAGGACTACTCGGCATCGAGAACATGATGTGACTGCTACCGAAAATCTTGATGAGGAAATTGACTTGTCAGCACAATACATGCCTTCGTCAATGGGGATTACCTTTGTTGTGAAAGGCAACGCCGACCTTGTTAGAGGTAGAGTTTCCTTCGCCACATATAGGAAAGGTAGTATTAGCGACTTCCACATACCTTATGCACCACCCGAGGCAGAAAACTACAAGGTTCCCCCTGAACTTGCTCACATTATGGCTTATGATAATGAAGAACGAGCTTTTCGGTTGTTGACCCGAGTGACCAAAAAGGAGATTCGCGATGTATTTGAGAGAGACACTCTTCTAGGCGATGATGCGCGAATCGTGAGACAAATAGCATATCGTTTTGCAGATCTCTGCCACACATCGTTTGTTCGCGAACCACATGATGAAGTAGAGTTTGTACTGGATTTTTCTAATGGTAATTACATAGATAACAACAGAGAAATTGACGGGACGGCTGCAAAAATCACGGCTTTACGCAAGAATATAGTCGACGACATATGGACGCTAACCGTTATGTTGGTTAACGACATGAGTGGTGTTAACCCTGAGGCACATAATTGCTTGTTCCAGCCCATTCTGTCATTCTCTACCGCAGAAAACGGTTTCTTGTTTGTTGAGAGCCAACTAGCGACCAGTGTTCATGATTTGGATGAGGAAGAGCAATCTTTGGAGTTACTATACCGCGACAAGGCAACCTATGGGACCGGGCTCGGAGTCTCCGTCGATTGGGACATTGATGAGAGTGGGTCCGGTAGCCTCTGGAGCGATTTTTTCCCTGTATATGAGGTGCCTCCCATAAGCTTTGAACTGCCAGAAAATCAGACGTTTGAAGATAAACATCTATCGATGAAGTACTTGTCGGATTTGGACGTGACGGGTATAGATTCCAAACTGGATTCGCTAGCCCGTCTCGTAGATCTTTATAGGAATTGGGTAGATGAACTAGAGGAAGTTGCTTCCACGCTCCATACGCGCTTTCAGCCCGCGGCGGCCAGGAACATAGCGGATTGTAGGCGCGCTTGTGAGAGGATGTACTCTGGAATTAAGGTACTTAGAGACGATCCCAATGCGTACGATGCCTTTGCGCTCGCTAATAGAGCCATGTTTATGCAAAGAGTGCATCTTCGCATGCAGTCCAAAACGTCGAACATCGATCGTTATCCAGGCGACGAGCAAATATCGGAACTGTTACGTAACATGGACTATCGGAGAGAAGATGATAGGGATTGCCGATGGAGGCCTTTTCAAATCGCGTTCATGTTAATGGATGTCAGTTCAGTCGTCGATGATAAGTCACCAGAACGTGATGTAGTGGACTTGATATGGTTTCCGACAGGAGGTGGCAAGACAGAAGCATATCTTGGTTTGACTGCGTTCGCCATCTTTTATAGGCGGTTATCCCATCTCTATGAATCGGGCGGCACCAATGTGATAATGCGATACACCCTCCGATTGCTCGCATCTCAACAGTTCACAAGGGCGGCAACCATGATCTGTGCATGTGAGTCCATTCGTAGAGATTGTGAAGTAAGGAAGTCGTCATATCCAGTATATGAGCTGGGTAGAGAACCGATAACTATTGGTCTTTGGATCGGAAGTACTCACATACCGAATAGGAATGCCGATGCGAAGAAACATCTTGAGGAACTGCTTAATGTCAAGGAGCCGTTTCTCCTACGAAGCCAAAAAGAGCGGCACAACAAATTTCAAGTCCTGAAATGTCCATGGTGTGGGACGAAATTGGTTAAAGACAATAAGGACAAAAGAATAATTGGCTTATGGGGATATAAGCTGCGTGATGGAAAGCACTTTTACATGTCGTGCACTCACGAAGACTGTGATTTCACGTATAGGCTACCGATCCAGATAATTGATGAGGAACTCTATGAAAATCCTCCAACGCTCCTATTTGGAACGGTGGACAAGTTTGCTATGTTGCCTTGGGATGGACGCATTGGCGCGTTCTTTGCAGTTGACAGTAACAATCGCTCTCCAGAGCTAATCATCCAAGACGAGCTCCATCTAATCTCTGGCTCGCTCGGGACCATAGTAGGTTTGTACGAGACTGCTATAGACGCTATTTGTAGTCAAAAAGGTGTACGTCCCAAGATAGTGGCATCTACCGCGACCATAAGGAGGGCCAAAGAACAATGTTCCGCTCTTTACAATCGTGACGTAGTACAGTTTCCTCCTTCTGGCCTTGATGCGGGAGACTCCTTTTTTGCTCGTGAGGCATCTATTAGCCACAAAACAGGAGTGTATGGGCGGAAGTACGTGGGGTTGATGCCATCTGGAAAGACTAAGGCAATGATGCAAGTTCGTACGATGGCCGCGCTTTTACAAAGAGTTCACATGATGGAGCTGCCCGATGAAGTAAAAGATAAGTTGTGGACTTTAACAGTGTATTTCAATAGCCTTAGGGATCTCGGAAAAGCATCTACACTAGTCGATGACGACGTTAAGGACTTCATTATTCGAACTGCCAATCGAATGTTTGCGTCTCGACGAATAATTGTCGGGGCTGACGAGTTGACAAGCCGCGTTACTACAACCGAGTTGAATGAAACTTTGGACAAATTGGAAAAGGTGGAGTACTCCACCAGCAAGAAGAGAAGATATGCATCGAATATCTTGCTTGCCACGAATATGATATCTGTTGGTATTGATATTGCTAGGTTGAATGTCATGCTTCTAGTCGGACAGCCTAAGCTTACTAGCGAATACATACAGGCATCAAGCCGTGTAGGGCGTTCGTATCCTGGTGTGGCATTTGTTCAATTTGATGCGACTAAGAGTCGAGACCGTTCTCACTACGAAGGGTTCAAGGCTTATCACGGATCATTCTATCGATTTGTTGAACCGACAGGAGCTACGCCATTTTCGAAACCAGCAAGGGAGCGTGCGCTACACGCCATCGTAACCAGTATTCTCAGGCATCGTGCTGGATTCAGTGAAGACAAAGATGCTGGTAATTTTGACGAAGATTACTATGCGGGCATCGTATCTGAAACCCAGAGATTCATAGTTGAAAGACTGGAACAGATGAACCTTCGCTCCCACAGCGGGGCTGAGACAGGTACAGATGATGTGAGGGAGGAGATCCAAACGTTTGTCTCTTGGTGGCATAGAAAAGCTAAGTCTGCCGCCAAATCGGAGAGACCGTTATACTTTGGGCGACGGTTTATGGTTAAGCCGCCAGGTGATGAAGTGGAGCGGTTATTCCGCCAATACGGTTCCTCGGGCCATGACAATTCATTGGAAACACTTTCTTCGATGCGAAATGTGGACACTCAGGTTGAAGGTAAAATACTGATATGGGAGGGGTAACCTGTGGCACTACTGGTTAGGGAAAAAGTCGATCTCGACAAAGTAACGCATTCAGTACGAGCTGCTCAAGCAGTGCTTCAATACGGTGTAGGTGCGATGGTGGATTTTCCAGATCAAACGCTAGTTACCGCCGCCCCTGAAACATGGAACAAGACGCAGCGAATCTATGACGAACGTTTCGCCAAAGCGCTAGGAGTAGACTATTTTGCATTGCCTATAGAAATATCATACTCTCGATTCCCCACGTGGTACTTTTGCCCAAAATGCCGACGGTTCCAATCCCTTGAGAAATGGATAGCGGAGTATCAGAGCCATTCTAGGGCGGCCAGATTGAGAAAAGACCCCTACATGACAAAGCACATGCAGTGTGTGGAATGCTCTCAAGACCTGGTTGTAGCTCGTATCGTGACCGCATGCGAGGAGGGCCATATTAATGATTTTCCTTGGGTGAAATGGGTTCACGTACGGAGCAAAAGACGCATCTGTCATCAACCAACGCTCTCGTTTAAGACAGGGGCATCAGGCACCGAAGGGCTTGAGGGTCTGAGCATCGCTTGTTCCTGTGGGGCCTACACAAATCTTAGCGGTGCGTTCGAGATAGACTGTTTCGAGAAATTGGACCTAGATGCTGATACACCGATGTTTCTATGCGAAGGCGGTCACCCCCACAAGAACGTACAAGAGAAGTGCTCGCATCATCCGAGGACGCTGCAGCGAGGCTCTTCCTCCGTGTACTTTCCGGTAGTCTACAGTTCTTTGGTGATACCTCCATATGCTGATGAAATGAACAAACGTATCGAACAGAGCCGTACCTTTTTGGAGTGTCAATCTACACTAAATAAGTTGCCAGAAATGCGTCAAGTTATACTTGAGAATCACTTTCCGCTATGGCTTAGGGATATATCTCTCGAGGTAGGAGCCCTAAGTAAGGATGTTGAGACTGTGCTCAAACGCAAATGGTTTGCGGACAAGAGTCCTTCTACAGAAGTTACAGCTGTAAAGTATCGCGCCGAGGAATATGAAGCTCTTAGTGGCGAGTTGGGGTTACCGTCTGGGACATTTGGCGACTTTTCTAGGGTGGGTATTGATAAGGAGTTGTTCCAAGACAAACTTCCACACATCAAGGCTATTTCCCTAATCGATAAAGTGAGGGTTGTAAGTGCGCTGGTTGGATTTTCGCGTATAAACCCCGTTTCTGGGAAAGCCGATGGACTTGTTTCTGTTAAGGAGGAAGCGACCAGTTGGTATCCTGCTTACGAAGTAAGGGGAGAAGGCATTTTTGTCGAATTTGAACAGTCACATATTGACGACTGGATAATGGCGAACCCAGAGGTTGTCGAGAGAGCGCAGAAAATGAACGATAATTACAATAGATCGTTTCTTGCGAAGAATAATCCGCGGATAATAACACCGAAATTCGTGTTGCTACACACCATTTCCCATCTACTAATTGCGCAGTTGAGTTTTGAATGTGGATACAGCATTGCAAGCCTGAGTGAGCGTCTCTACTGCGCCGAGGAAGAGGATGGGAAGCAAATGGCAGCTATATTTATATATACAGCTAGTGGGGATTCTGAGGGAACCCTCGGGGGTCTTGTTCGACAAGGAGAGCCTGATGCTTTGCCAAGAGTGTTTCGTAAGGCAATTGTCAAGTCAAGAGTCTGCTCGCAGGATCCCGTGTGCATTTTGAGTCAAGGACAAGGTCGAGAGTCGTTGAACCTTGCGGCTTGTCATGCCTGCGCGCTGTTACCAGAGACCTGTTGCGAGGAGCGAAACAGTTTCTTGGATCGTGGTTTGGTAGTAGGTACATTTGACAATCCAAAATTGGGATTTTACCATAACCTATAGGGCTAATTCGTCTAGAGGTTGATGTTACTACCCTGGAGCGAGGCTTGAGTGAAAGTTTTGCGAATGTTTTTGACGTAGGCGGAGAGTGTATGCTGCTGGATGAGATGTGTTCTGGTGACTGGCATGTTGCGATTTCTTTTGAGCAGTCGCAAACTGGTGGAGCACTACCTCTCTGGCCTGGATATTGACGGCTATATCTGCCTTGACACGAAAGAAAACGCGGAGGGTGTTGAGAAAGTCATGCTCGACGCTTTTCATGCCACAAGCACCGAACAGCTCTCGAGCTTGGTC
>CAZAJB010000071.1:0-10598 GCA_964485345.1 uncultured Clostridiaceae bacterium | reverse complement strand
GGTAGAGCTTGATGGGGTTTACGCCCTGCCCTTCGCCCGCAACTATCATCCGATCTATGAAGCGATGGGCGGCGTGCCAGCAATTTCCGAGGTAAAGTTTAGCCTGACTAGTAATCGAGGCTGCTTTGGGGGATGCAACTTTTGCGCCCTAAGCTTTCATCAAGGTCGAGTGGTACAGGCCCGCAGCACCCAGTCCTTGGTCCAAGAAGCCGAGCAGCTCCTAGGCGATCCCGATTTCAAGGGCTACATTCACGATGTTGGAGGGCCCACGGCCAACTTTCAGAATCGGGCCTGTGTGAGGCAAGAGAAGCAAGGCGTGTGCAAAAAGAGGCAGTGTATGGTCCCTCGGCCCTGCAAGAACCTTGTTGTAGACCACCAAAGGTATTTACGCACCCTGCGCACTCTACGAGGGCTTCCAGGGGTGAAAAAGGTTTTTATTCGCTCTGGCATCCGTTACGACTACCTGATGTATGATAAAAACCCCGATTTCTTTAGAGAGCTCTGCACGCATCATATTAGCGGGCAACTGAAAGTGGCGCCCGAGCATGTTTCGCCTATGGTCCTTGAGAAGATGGGAAAACCCCAGCGGGCAGTGTACGACCGCTTCACTAGGCAATATAAGCAGAGCAATCAGGAGCTTGGCAAGAATCAACACCTAGTGCCCTATTTCATGTCAAGCCATCCCGGCTCTGATTTGGCCGCCGCCATTGAACTTGCGGAGTATATTAGGGATACCAGGCAGATGCCTGAACAAGTTCAAGACTTCTATCCAACGCCAGGAACACTATCCACTTGCATGTATTACACAGGGCTTGACCCCCGCACTATGGAGCCGGTGTACGTGGCTAAAGACCCGCACGAAAAAGCAATGCAAAGGGCCTTAATTCACTACTCGCACCCGCGCAATTACCGTCTCGTATTTGAAGCTTTAACAAAGGCTCAGCGCACCGATCTCATTGGCCATGGTGCAAAATGCCTGATACCTCCTAGACAAGGCAAGCAGAGACGCAGGCGAAGGTAGACCTCGATCCCAGAGGGTGCTATAGAGCTTCATGTAGCTCTTTCCTATACGAATTCTGCGTCTTCACACTTGCTGCCATGGGCCGCAAGAACCCGTCGAGCAATACTTTCATCCTGCTATTGTTGTCAGACACCGTGGTCGACACCATGCTGTAGCGCTGATCAGAGATAGCCTTGTCGATAAAGGCCGCAAGGGGAAGGAAAAAGGCCCCCCGACCTTGGTACGCAAAGCCTGCCGAAAGTTGCTGAAACGTCAACGACTTATCATCTAGCGTAGTTGCCGTGACAAAGGCGGCGGGCTCACCATCCTTGACAGTGATGAAGCTGTGGTCATAGACCAGCCTGTGTTCTTTGTTACCTAGAAACTTCGCAGGGTCAAGGTTGCTAGGAAAACGCTTACCTACAGCTATTTGCAGATCCGAAATCGTCTTTTCATCTGCGTCAGCAAAGGATAGGGTGTGGTACCCTCTTCTGGCTAGACCAGCGCAGATCCGGCCCCCCCTTTGCTTCATAAACTCATCCCATTCCTTGTGGGGATTAGGGTCAGAAGTTGTAAAACGAGCAATCGATGCGGAACTGAAAGCCCCAAAGCCGGCTTTCGAGAGCAGATGGTCGAGGACATCTCCGAAGGGATTCTGTAGGACCACAGAGGCGAAAACAGCGTCGCAGTGTTCTTCCTTGGTGAGGGATGTAGCAGTCTCGATGAGCTTTGTGGCTATTTGTTGTCTTCGAAAAGCCTCCTCCACGAACACATACTCTATCAGGGGTCTTTCGCTGCGCCTCACAGCAATGATCCCCACGAGATGCTGCGCCTCCGGGTCGGTAGAGGCACCAAGCAAAAACCCGCCCTGGGTAATGGTGGAGTGCACTAGATGCTTTCCTAAGGTGGGTAGGTCCAAGCTAAACTTAAAGAAATAATCGGAGAGCGATATTTGCCTTATATTTACCATGACAACACCTCCATGGGCTTCTGTACTTCTATACGAGTCATCGGCAAGATCGTTACAGAAGAGTGAAGGCGCGATTGTACAACAACCAGCTCAGCTGCTCCCGACCACAGGGGGGAGCACGAATTTAGGAATTGAGGGTTAGTTCGCCTCGGGCCCAGAGTGCATAGTGTATCCCAAGATACCAAAGCAAGATGGCGTATTGGAGGTGAAAGAAATGGGCTATAAAGGGTGCATTCAGCCATATCATTACTATCATCCACACTGGCGTGAGGATGAGGAGAACGAGAACGAACTAAAAAACGTCAACAATATCAAGATTGACGTGGTCTGTCCAGGATGTCGCAAGCCAAGGCCTCCTAAGACCAGCACGAACAAACTAGTGAATATCAACAACATCACGATCTGCGTCGACGGGCACAATGTCAAGCATGACTGCTGGTAGATCGACAGGCGTACAGTTCCTGATGGTTCCCTTGCTATGTTAGGCGGGCGCAGGAACCATCAGTTCTGTTCTTAGCGGTGCATATATGCCCAATAGCGATTCCAGGTGGATTGGCTGCCGAATCTATTCTGGGGCCGCTTTGTTCTAGAAGCGGTCTCATTTGTTTTCTTTTTGCGCTCTGAATGGATTTCTGGCTCCAAGTCGACCTCCTCTTCAGGCAGGGACACCATTTCTTCTCGGGTGACTGTGATCTGGATCTTGAGGAGTGCCCGGACAAAGAGTTTCACCTTGTAGCCAGAATGACCGATGGGTACCATGTCGGGTAGCCCGCTGACGGAGATGTGCTCCAGTTCAGAAAACTCAAGGACATGATCCCCTGGTTCGATCCCCTCAACTTCCGTTACCGAGAAGATGGGCAGATACACAATGTGTTCGAGCTCTTCCGATTCCACCTCAAGCCTGGCCTTGAGAAAACCTTCGTTGATCAACTTGCCCTTAAGAATTGTGTACCTGAGCACCGGATCGCCAAGAGGGGTTACCTTGACGAGTCTTGTCAGTTCCCCCGTGTCTAGATCAACGCCTACTCCAAGGGGTGCCTGCAGTTCGAGACTGGCGATCTTCGTGGCCTCTGTTTCAGCAATCACCACATGCGTCATGATCCGTGCCATGTTACACCCTCCGATTCGAATGCTGAGGCGGGTTCACGATGATCTTGATATCATTCCTGTTGATAATCGTGTCCTCGGAGTCAACCTCTTGAATTGAGCAATCCTCATCCGTATAATCGCAGTGCTTGGGAATGCAGACGACTTCTTCTCGGAGAACGACTATCTTGACCTTGTAAAGCACGGTAATAATCAGCCTGTTCTTCGTTTCGCACCCCTGATAGCCAGGTTCTCGGATACCCCTAATATCAATGGATTGGACTTCTGCCTTCTCCCGAACCCGATCGCCGACTTCAATGCACGGTACCTCATGTGTTCCATAGATGGGAATGTCTAGGTTCGTTGCTGAGGCCACGGAAAGACTACAGTCTCCGCTAGGCCTGTGCAGAACGAGACAAGCCTTTTGGAGTCCGTGATCGATCAGCTTATTAGGGACAATTGTTGGGGTGAAAACAGGCTCCCCAAGCAGCTTGAGTTCTAGCGGAGTTTCGAGCTGACCAGTCTTGCCACAGACCCTGACACCCAGGGGTGCTGCAACCTCAATCCTTCCGGTCTTCTCCACAGTCAGCTCCGCCTTAACCACTAGAGCTTTGATGCAACGCTTCTTCTTGCCCTTTCCCATTTTTCCACACCACCTTCCTGAAGTTCCCACAGAACCTAGCAGAAGGGTTCCGCGGCTTCAATCTTTAGGATTCGTTCCGTCGCAACCACGATGCAGTATCTGACGACTACAGCCAACAGTAACCAGAATTTCCCTTCACAGTCGCAATAGCCTGAGACATCTTCGAACCCTTCAATCAGGAAATCATGTTTCTGCACAATGTCCCCCGGTTCTGCCCCCGGGCTCGGCAGAATGTCATGCCACAGGATCGGAATATTCGACTGCGACGCCAGTCTCGTTCCGATCAGTGAGGTGATCACTAAGTCCGCATACACCACCCCCGTGTTCATGACCTTGCCAGGGATAATCGTGGTACTGAGCAGCTCTGGTGGACGACTATCGGGCACGAGCCTCACATCGACTTGTTCTCCCCCAGTTTCGAATCGGCCATGGGCAAAGGATAAGTTCGCTGGACCTTCAATCTTTGTGCGCCCGACAACCTGCACACAAGAGTCCTTGTCTATGACCATTGGTACTTTGATTCGTTGCTGGTGGATCCGTTCTTCAAGCAACTCCAGTTGTGTCATTCAGTTTCTCCCCTGTCATTAAATTGGGAGTTCCCTCCTAGTTAAGGATATGTACTTAGGAAAATTTGGCTATAGGAGTCAGTTCCTAGATTTAGGCAACAAAAAAGCCTCCCGGTGGAGGCTTTTCGGACTGGCTGCCTAGCAGAATAGAATGGCTCCATTGACTCTGACTAAGACTTCCTTAGCAACAACTAAGCAGTAGTTGATGACGAAATTGATGGTTACGTCGTCTCCATCGACAATTGGGTCGCCAATGATTCTAAACTCAACATCATGTTTCTGCACAATAGTCTGGCCTGGCCATTGGTTGAGATCGAAAGGACAAACGACCGCATCCTCTTGGTAAGTTACTTCGAACGTTTCCACGGCTCCGGTCGCGTCTGTCACCGTGACTTCCAAGAGCCAAGTGTTGAAAACTTTGTCTTGATCCACGATGGCCTCAAACGACAGTGGGGTTATGGTAGCAGTAACGGGGGTGGTCGGGGTGGCTTCGAGTGTAACTGTCACTTGATTATCTGGCTGCTGGACTTGCTCCTGGCAAATGACCTTTAGCGTTTTTAGCAGATGATCTTGGAAGTTCTGGGGCGATAGTTGATTTGAAAGAAAACCCATTTGAACATCTCCTTTCGGGTGTTGGACTGATCGAAACCTGACCAATCTCTTGCTTCAGAATATGTCGCCCCGAACAACATGCTATAGGAAGATGGCCCTGTTTCGGAGCCTGTTTCTGTGACGAGTGAGAATACCTGAGGATGACCTAGTAGAACTCCACAGCTCAGATCTGGTATAATGACATATCTGGTAGATGGAGACGCATTTCGAGACGGATTTTAAAACGGAGGAGGTGAAGACCATGGAAAGTATGTCATTGTTCGCCCTGCTACTTGTGGTATTGGTTGTGGTCTTCTATGTCAGGAAAAAGACGAGTTATACCTTAGCTGTCAGAGTTCAGCCAGAGGAGGCAGCAACGATTTCGGATATCCTTCATAAAAAGCGTCGTGGATTCGTTGTGGCGGAGTTTACTGTGCGGGTCAAGGAGGGGTACATGCTCACAAAATGGACCGGCACACTACCTCGTCTCGAAGGATATGATCCTGCGCGCTGGTACAACACGGAGACAGGCAAAGTGCGCCTGGAGATAGACAGAAACGAGACAATGACCCTACATTTTGAAGCGCAGACAGACTAACTTTGTCCCCCAAGTTCTTGGCCCGCCAGCAGGAAAAGTATGGCATTTGCCGAATTTAACACCAAGGATCGAATTTGATACGAAGAACATTGTGCTTCTGTAAACAAATCGAATCTAGGGGGTGAAGTTGCCATGCCATATTATCAGTTTAGGGAGTTTTGGACACCACTTAAGGTGTTTGGTGTGCGTTTCTTCAGGGAGGCTGACGGGAAGATATGGGTAAAGGTGCGGGCGCGTGAACGCAGGCCGTTATTCTAACATGGGTTTGATGTAGGAAGACAAGCAAGGATACCCGGCAAAGCTCCGTTTCTGCTGGGTATTGTCTTTCATAGTATTCCAGGTAGAAAGGAAGCGTAGGAGTATGGCAAGCAGAATAGATCAAGCCTTGCGCTTATTTAGCGGTGGGTTTAACTGCGCTCAAGCTGTTCTTGGTCCTTTTGTCGAGATAGAGGAAGATAGAGGCCAGTTAGCACTGAAGCTTGCCTCTAGCTTTGGCGGTGGTATGCGCTGCGGGGAGGTCTGCGGTGCGGTGACTGGGGCCCTAATGGCCATCGGCTCAAAGGAAGGGCAATACCTAGTAGGTGATCAGGCCGCCAAAGAAAAATGTGCAGAGCTTACCCTATACTTCATGGAGAAATATGCACAGAGGAAGGGTACACTGCTTTGCCGTGAGATTCTAGGCTACGATGTAAGAGATGTGGAGGCTCGGGAAAGGTTCGCAGGCAACAAGCGCCAGAAGTGTGAAGAGGCCATCCGGACTGCAATCGTGCTTTTGGAAGAGATGGGAGTTGAGTAGCTAGTTTCCTAAGGCGTTGGTAAATCTGGAAGGAAACCTGGCAGGAAACTCTTTCATGATGTATAAGTAATCCATAGGATCACGAAGGAGGGTGCGGAACATGGTGATGAATATTGCTTCGTTGGCCTCCTCCCTGAAGGCACAAGAGATCGGGCTTGAAGTGGGGGCTCGGCTGATGGGGATGGCCAAAGATGTTGTGGAAGACCAAGGCGATGCTTTGTTGAAGCTCATGGACTCAGTACATGCCATGGAGTTGTCTGCAAACCCGCATTTGGGCTCTCTGCTTGATGTAACCGCATAGTCATTCGTAGAAGTTTAAAGGGACTTTACCATTGGTAAGTCCCTTTTGCTGCCTTGAGGATTCGCTATTCACCCGCTGGGAAGGCGAAGCCCTTCGAAGGACCGGTTGCCGATGGTGTACCCGCTAGGTTCGAGAGGTAGGTATCGCCGAGTGTCTTGATGTGCGTATCTACGTTGTCAAAATAGTTAAAGTGACTTTGCTCGTGTTCGATGATCGTCTCAAAAAGACTGGCGGAGATGGTGTCTCCCATTTCACGGCAGATGTTGGCAAATTGGCCATAGGCGTCAATCGCTTCGTCTTCCTCGTTGGCGTCGAAGGGGAAGATGTCCTTCACATCTTGCCGCTTCACGACAGGGCCAGCTAGTTCTGTTGTTGGTTCGCCGCCCAGTTCCTTAATTCTCTCTGCCAATGCTTCGGCGTGGCGCATTTCGTCAATAGCAATGAGCTTTACCTTTGCAGCTAACTCGCCAAAGTCTCTGTCATCGAGAGTGTAATGTTGGTGCATATACTGGTGAACGGCCTGTAGCTCCATGGATTTCGCTGTGTTTAGGACCTCCAGCACTTTGTTTCTTCTCTCTTCTCTGTTCAAAGTATGTCCCTCCTTGAATTTCGTACTTAGGATTAGTCTATCATAGTCTCTTCATGAGAACAATTGTCAGATCGCAGGAAGGTCTTGCCCAAGACTGGCAGGAAGAAAAAACCGAGTCGTGCTAGAATGAAAAAGGCAGCTAGCAGACACAGATGTCCACCGTAAATCGCGAGTTTCTCGTTTTGTGTCCTGTGCGTATCTATCCCAACAAGCTATTCTGGATAGTGAAAGGAGTGGCCATAGCCCATGGATCAGAAAAAATTCGGACTCTTCCTCAAGGAGTTGCGGAAGGAAAAGGGTTTGACTCAAGAGCAATTAGCAGAGGTGCTTGGCGTATCGAATCGCAGCATCTCGCGCTGGGAGAACGGAGTCAACATGCCTGATTTTGATTTGGTGATGGAAATGGCCAAATTCTTCGACATCGCTGTTGGGGAGCTCTTGGACGCAGAGAGGAAGGAAGATATGATGGACATGGAAACAGAGGAATCATTGCTTAAGGTTGCAGACTATGGTAGTTATGAAAAACTGGTGCTGTCAAAACGGTTGCGCGGCATCCTTGCAGTTGGGCTGCTGGCACTTAGTGTCAGCATGGTCTTGGAAGCTCGAGGTTTGACCGAGATCGCCATCTATGACAACATATCCAGTTTTATGCTTGGACTCGTTTTTGGTGTTCTAGTGACTGGCATCATCTACACCACTAGAAGTGTTGGGAGAGTCAGAGCTTTCAAGCTGAGAATACTTAGCCGCAACCAGTAATCCTAAGCTGTAGCAGCGAAGGGCAAGCCGTTCTGGAGAAATTCAGAGAGACTTGCTCTTTTTCCGTCTAGAATGAGACAGGAATAATCCGGAAATTCGGCGAATACTACCTAAAATAGAAAAGAGGTCAGATGCGATGAAATTTGGGTATTTTGATGATCAAAACCGAGAGTACGTGATGACCACCCCGCGAACTCCCTATCCCTGGATTAACTACCTCGGGTCCGAAGAGTTCTTTGGCTTGATTTCCAATACAGCTGGGGGCTATTCTTTCTATCAAGACGCCCGTCTGAGGCGTTTGACTCGCTATCGTTACAATAATGTCCCACTTGATGATGGGGGCCGTTACCTTTACATCAACGACGGAGGGGATTGCTGGACTCCAAGCTATAAGCCGATGAAAAAGGAGTTGTCCTTTTATGAGTGCCGTCACGGACTCGGCTATTCCAAAATCCAAGGAGCCCGAGGTGGTCTCAAGGTCGAACAGCTTTTTTTTACACCACTTTTTTTCACTGGGGAAGTAACTCAAGTACGGCTCAAGAACGAGACAGATCGGGCCAAGACGATATCGCTCTTTTCCCTGGTTGAGTTTTGCCTCTGGGATGCCCAGGATGACATGACAAACTTTCAGCGAAACTTAAGTATTGGCGAGGTCGAAGTAGAGGATTCGACCATCTATCACAAGACGGAATACCGCGAGCGACGTGATCATTATGCATTTTTCTCTGTGAACAGCGATGTCGTCGGCTTTGATACCGATCGGGAGAGCTTTCTAGGCCTGTCTAATGGTTTTGACAGCCCCGAGGTTGTACTGGAAGGATCCGCCAAGAACTCCGTTGCCAGTGGCTGGTCGCCCGTTGGTTCGCACCACATTCAAGTCCAGTTGGCCCCTGGGGAGGAAGCCTCCTACATTTTCATCCTTGGCTATGTGGAGAATGCCAGGGATCAGAAGTGGGAAAGGCCAGGGGTGATCAACAAGGCCAGGGCCCATGAGATGATCGCTAAGTTCAGAACGGATGACCAAGTTCATGCTGCTCTAGAAGATCTTAAATCCCACTGGAACTCCCTGCTCTGTAAATTCCAACTTACCAGCGGTGATGAAAAACTCGATCGGATGGTTAACATCTGGAATCCCTATCAATGCATGGTGACCTTCAATATGTCCCGCAGCGCATCCTACTTCGAATCGGGTATTGGGCGAGGCATGGGTTTTCGTGATTCGAACCAGGATCTCTTGGGCTTTGTTCATCAAGTCCCAGCCCGGGCCCGCCAGCGCATCTTAGATATTGCAGCTACCCAGTTTGAGGACGGCAGTGCCTACCACCAGTACCAACCCCTGACTAAGAAGGGCAATGACGCCATCGGATCGGGCTTTAATGATGATCCACTATGGCTCATTGTGGGTACCGCCGCCTATATCAAAGAAACGGGTGATTTTTCTATCCTAGATGAAGCTGTCCCCTTCGATAGCGATCCGAGTAACACTGCGAGCCTCTTTGAACATCTCAAACGGTCCTTTTACCATGTTATTAACAATATGGGCCCCCATGGGCTACCCCTCATCGGACGCGCAGACTGGAACGATTGCCTCAACCTGAACTGCTTTTCGGAGGAACCAGGTGAATCCTTTCAAACAAGCGGACCCTCAGAAGGACCAGTCGCCGAATCGATCTTCATTGCCGGACTGTTTGTCTATGTTGCCCCGGATTTTATTGAGCTTTGCAGGCGGGGAAATCTTGTGGAAGAGGCTAGACAGGCCCAGATGCACATGGAGACCATGACCCAGACTGTACTTGAACACGGCTATGATGGCGAATGGTTCTTAAGGGCCTATGACGCAGCGGGGGAAAAGGTAGGCAGCAAGGAGTGTGGTGAAGGCAAGATCTTCATCGAACCACAGGGCTTATGCGTGATGGCCGGCATCGGGGTGGAGACGGGGGAGGCCGAACAGGCTCTAAATTCCGTTGCTCAACATTTGGAGACGGAGCACGGCATTGTTCTCTTGGCGCCTCCCTATTCAACCTACTATCCAGAACTCGGTGAGATCTCTTCGTATCCTCCAGGTTATAAGGAGAATGGAGGCATCTTCTGTCACAATAATCCTTGGGTCATGATTGCCGAGACGATCTTAGGCCGAGGAGAAAGAGCTTTTGAGCTCTATAAGAAGATCTGTCCAGCCTACCGCGAAGACATCTCAGAGCTACATCGGCTTGAACCCTATGTCTATGCCCAAATGATTGGGGGAAGGGACGCGGTCAACTTCGGGCAAGCTAAGAATTCCTGGCTGACAGGGACCGCTGCCTGGAATTATGTTGCGATGTCCCAAGCGATTTTAGGTATAAAGCCCAGTTATGATGGCCTGGTCATTGACCCCTGTATTCCACCCAGATGGGAGGCATATTCCATCGTACGACAATTCCGCGGCGCTACCTACCAGATTCATATCACCAATCCCAACGGGGTAAGCCAAGGTGTAGCTAAAGTCGTGGTAGACGGTGAAGAGATCGCAGGTAACAAACTACCTCTTTTCTTGGATGGCCAAGCCCACCAGGTTGAGGTTGTGCTGGGGTAGGGGGCCCGAGAATGGGGCCCAAAAATGGGAACGGAAAAGCTCTGGAGACGGAGCTTTTTTCTCTGATGTAATGCTTCATGGTTGTTTGCGTATATAGATGTGCAAGCACGAAGCAAGGGGGCAGGATCGA
>CAZAJB010000070.1:0-10697 GCA_964485345.1 uncultured Clostridiaceae bacterium | reverse complement strand
TGGGAATGATATTGCTATCGGGATAGATCTTTTTTAGCCCTCGGAGCATACCTTTCCCCACCACATGGTTGGGCAAGCAGGCAAAGGGCTGCATACAAATGATGTTCTTAACACCGCTCTCGATGAGCTCCACCATCTCACCGGTGAGAAACCAACCCTCTCCAGTCTGGTGTCCCAGAGAAATGACTCTGGAAGCATTTTCTGCCAAATCTCGAATGAACTTCGGCGCAGTGAATCTTTTACTTGTAGCCAGCGCTTTTCTATAGGTAATGCGATAAAGCTCCATGATCTCAATCACAGCATTGTAAGCTACTTTTTCTATTCTACTGCCTGCCAAGTATCTGTGTTTGAAATCAAAACCCAACAGGGAATACAAGAAGAAATCCGTAAGCTCCGGGACAACGGCTTCTGCGCCTTCCGCCTCGACCAAACTTACCACATCGTTGTTTGCGGTAGGATGATACTTGACCAGAATCTCGCCAACCAAGCCCACCTTCGGCTTCGTTTGCTCTACAGTCTTTAGGGCATCAAACTCTTTCACGATACCCACAATGTTATGCTTAAATTTTCTTAGTGAGTACGACCGCATGGACTGCTCGCAAATGGTCGCCCATTTTTCATAGAGTTCGTTCGCAGAACCAGATGCTTGCTCGTAGGGTCTGACCCGGTAGAGACATTTGCTCAGTAGATCGCCGTAGACCAAGGAAAGCATGGCCCTGTGCAGCAAGGGTAAGGTAATCTTAAAACCCGGGTTTTTCTCAAAGCCTTGGACACTGAGGGAAAGCACAGGCACTTGGGGAAACCCCGCATCCTGCAGGGCCTTGCGCAAAAAGCCAATATAATTCGTAGCCCGGCACCCGCCTCCGGTCTGGGTGATAATTACGGAGGTATTGTCGGGATCATACTCGCCGGAGTTTAGAACCTTGAGTAGTTGCCCAACCACAATGATCGCAGGATAGCAGGCATCATTGTTCACGTATTTCAGGCCTACCTCCACTGCCTCTTTATCCATGGCGGGGCAGATCACGACATTATATCCTGACAGGGTCATAGCTTCTTCTAAGAAGCGAAAATGAATGGGCGCCATCTGAGGGACTATGATCGTATGCTCTTTCTTCATTCGCCGGGTAAATATGCCCCGTTTGTATCCTGTTGCAGGTTCGGGGCTAGGTTGATGTCCCTGTTTGTCCCGCTCGGCCATGGCCGCCTGCAAGGATCGCATTCTGATACGGGCGGAGCCTAGATTGTTCACTTCATCAATTTTCAAACAAGTATACATCTTAGAACGGGCGTGCAAAATCTCCTCTACTTGATCTGTTGTCACTGCATCGAGTCCGCAGCCAAAGGAGTTTAGCTGCACGAGTTCGAGGTTCTTCTGGGAGGAAACAAAACTAGCAGCGGCATAGAGGCGAGAATGATAGGCCCATTGATCTACAACGCGCAGAGGTCTTACTACCTCACCCAAGTGGGCTACCGAATCTTCCGTTAATACCGCCATTCCTAAGTCACTGATCATCTCGGGAATACCGTGGTTGATTTCGGGATCCAGATGGTAGGGACGTCCAGCAAGGACTATCCCTTTAAGGTTATGATCATCCAAGTAGGTGAGGGTTTCTTCACCCTTTTTTCTCATATCGGCTTTATAGCTGGCGAGTTCATCCCAGGCTTTGTCAACTGCACGTTCCACTTCAGCTGGTTCTATGTCTAGTTCTGCGAGCTCTTCAATCAGACGTTTTGTCAGTCTCTCTTTGTGGTCAAAAGGTAAGAAGGGGTAGATAAATTTGATGCCTGCTTCTTGTACCTGACCGACATTATTCTTGATGACTTCTGGATATGAAATCACAATTGGACAGTTAAAGTGATTATCTGCACCTTCTTGTTCAAGCTGGTCATGGGTTAGGCAGGGATAAAAGATGATATCTACTCCCTTTTCCACTAAATCGACTACATGACCATGGGCAATCTTGCCCGGATAACACACCGACTCAGACGGTATTGTCTCCATGCCCTTCTCATAAATCGTCTTGGTTGATCTGGCGGAAAGTTCCACCGAAAAACCTAGATCGGTGAAGAATGTGAACCAAAACGGGTAGTTTTCATACATATTCAACACCCTTGGAATGCCTAAACGGCCCCTAAAAGCTTCGGCGGGTTCCAGTGGTTCGTAAGCGAAGAGCCGCTGATAGGAATAATCAAAGAGATTGGGTAAGTCTTGGTTCTTATGCACCATCCCAGCACCTTTGCTGCAGCGGTTACCCGAAACATACCGATGTCCTTCGCCAAATTGGTTGATAGTCAATAAGCAGTGGTTCGAACAGCGCTTACACCTTGCGAGCTTTGCTTCTAACAGGATGTTTTCAAGGGGCTGGCGATGAAGCAACGTAGACTCATAGCCTTCCTCATAGCGTTCTCGCGCGATCAGGGCAGCCCCAAAGGCCCCCATAATGCCTGCAATATCTGGTCTGACAACTTCAACGCCGGCAAGTCGTTCGAAAGTCCTTAAGACTGCATCATTGTGGAAGGTCCCACCTTGTACGACCACTTTTTCGCCTAGTTCTTCCTTACTTCTTAGCTTTATCACCTTATAGAGGGCGTTCTTGACAACAGAGTATGCAAGCCCAGCGGAAATCTCGCCAACCGTGGCGCCTTCCTTTTGAGCCTGTTTCACCCTGGAGTTCATAAATACGGTGCAGCGCGAACCTAGGTCAACGGGGTTCGGGGCAAGCAGGGCAGCGTTTGTGAATCCCTCAATGCTCAAATTCAGTGAATAGGCAAATGTCTCTAAGAAAGAACCACAGCCTGAAGAACAAGCTTCATTTAATAGGATATTGTCAATAGCGCCATCCTTGATGTGCAGGCACTTCATGTCCTGTCCACCAATATCTAAGATAAAGTCAACACCTGGCCGGAAGAAGTCAGATGCCTTGTAGTGGGCTACTGTCTCTATTTCGCCAAGATCCACTTTGAGAGCAGCCTTAATTAATCCTTCGCCATAACCGGTAACCGCAGAATTTGCGATCTTGGCACCTTTCGGCAAGCGATCATAGAGCTCCAATACAGCTTTGCGTACTGTTCTTAAGGGATTGCCTTCGTTGCTGCCATAATAGCTGTGCAAAATTGCTCCGTCTTCATCGATGAGGGCGGCTTTCGTTGTGGTAGACCCTACATCAAGCCCTAAGAAACACCGGCCTTCATACCCCTCCATATCTCGTCTCACAACCGAGTGGCGGCTATGCCGTTCTCGGAACTCACAGAGCTCTTGCTCATTCTTAAAGAGAGGCTCGAGCCTCGTTGTGGGTTCGATGGAGACGCCGTGCATTTGATGGATACGTGTCATGAGAGTGGAAAAAGAAATTGGTTCACTATCCCAAGCACTTAAGGCGGCCCCAATTGCAATGTAGAGCTGCGGATTTTCCGGGAAAATAACCTGATTGTCCTTTAGGACTAAGGTCTCAATAAACCGCTTGCGTAGTTCGGACAAGAAATACAAAGGACCACCTAAGAAGGCTACATTACCCTTGATAGGCCTGCCGCAAGCTAAACCGCTGACCGTTTGGACCACTACAGATTGGAAGATGGAGGCTGCCACGTCTTCCCTGGCCGCACCGTCATTTAAGAGGGGCTGAATGTCTGTTTTGGCAAAAACGCCACAACGAGCGGCGATAGGATAAATTGTGGTGTGGCCCTTGGCTAATTCGTTTAGGCCTGCCGCATCTGTTCGTAATAGTACAGCCATCTGATCGATAAAGGACCCGGTTCCGCCCGCGCAAATACCGTTCATCCGCTGCTCGATGCCATCTTGGAAAAAGGTGATCTTCGCATCCTCTCCCCCAAGTTCGATCACAACATCGGTTTGAGGAAAGAAAGTCTGGATCGCCTTCGTCCCTGCGATTACTTCCTGAACAAATCCCACTTTTAGGAGTTCAGCAACGGCAATCCCACCAGAACCTGTTATGTTCAAGGTGATCAGATGATTTCCAAATTCCTCATAGGCTTGTGTTATAAGACTCACAACAGACTCTTTAATATCAGAGTAGTGCCGCTGATACTTAGAAAAGAGTATTTCCTGTGCTTCATCTAGAATGACAATTTTTGCTGTTGTGGAACCAACATCAATTCCCATGTGTACAAGCGTATCCAAAAAAAGAGCCTCCATTTCATCAAGAACATTAATACTATATATTAGCTATTTGGGCATAAATTCCTTGTGACCTAGTCTTAAACCTTGTCCCATGCGTTCTAAGAAGCTGAGACCAAAACCTTGATATAAGACCAAGGAGCCGTTCTAACCCAGGGTTAAATCGGCTCCTTGCTGTTTCATTCTAGCTTGTATAGGACACAACGGCATCTCTGAGAAACTGGGCCGCTCCTTCTTTGTGCTGGTCATAGTATGCAGTGAATCTTTCATCTGCCACATACATCTCGGCCAGTCCTGCATGGGCTTTTTTCGAGTATTCTTTCCAAGTGAAGCTCAGCCATTTACGGTGCAGTTCCGCAATTCGTTGGCCGGCTTCCCCGGCAGGGTCCTCCTTGTCAACGGCTATCACCAAAGAATCGATAATCTCCGTTGCCAGCCTCTGCATCTCAGCAAACTGCTCTTCGGTGAGACCCATAAGCTTGGCATTAGAAGCGTCAACTGTTTCGTCCCCATGTTTCTCCCGTATCTCTTTGCCGTACTTCTCTTCGTTCTCTTTAATTAATGTCTCCTTGAACCCAACAAACTTTTCGTTGTCTGTCATTGGTTTTCCTCCTTCGAGTGCGGCAAGGGTCCGTTCGACATTTTGCAGTAGCAGATCCAATTGCCTTCTCTTTTCTAGAAGCTGCTTATGGTGTTCACGTAAAGCGTATTCTCCCCTGAAATCAGGCGAATCCAAGAAGTCTTTGATGGTGCTCAAATCGACTCCTAATTCCCGGTAAAACAAGATCTGTTGTAGGCGATCCACTTCTCCGGGACCATAGATCCGGTAACCAGACTCATTCGTCCAACCTGGCTTCAGCAAATCAATTTGATCATAATAGCGAAGGGTGCGGCCGCTCACCCCGGCTAAGTCACCTAATTGCTTTACTGTGTATTCCATAAAATCACCTCCCAACACCAAGGATAAACCTTTACGCGACGTCAATGTCAAGGGAAAATTTCGGGGCGCTTTTGTGCGCCCCGTTCTCCAGCTTCGTAAGTAGCTACAGTCACTTCGCTTTAGTGCTCTTGCTTTTCCGATTCCATTCTTTCCTTGAAAAGCTTCAAATGATCGTGGTCCGTGCTCATCATTGTTTTCACCAAGTCTTGGCTTTCTGGATCAAGTTCATCAATCCGATCCTCGTAGGCGTGAACACCTTTGTCCTCTCCATCATAAACCTGCTTTAATAGATGAGCAGGGCCTCTAAGTGCATTGAACTTAGAAGACATTTGGGCCATAGCACCAGCCATACCCGTACTTTCCACAGGAGTTCCACCCAGTTCGCGAATTCGATTAGCCAAAAGCTTAGCATGTTCTTGATGGTCCTCGGCAAACTGGTCTAGCATGGCCATCACCTGTTCATCGCCTTGTATGTCATCGGTTTCTTGATAGATGTTCATCGCCATGAGCTCGCCCTTAAGTAGCTCGTTTAGGGTATCGATGCGATACTGATTAATGCCCACTAACAGTCTCCCCATTCGTTTTTGTTAGTGTGTCTCAACCACGGCGAGAAAATTCGCTAATAGACACTTGCGACATAATGTTTTAGGTTCTCAAGCCCAATGGGGGTAGCCTTGAGGGGATCTTCCATCCCTTCGAACTCGATGGATAGCACCCCTGAGTAATCTGCGTTTTTCATGATTCTAAGTACCTGCAATATGGGGACTTCACCGTGACCCAAGATAGCACCACGAAGATAGTTGCCTCCTCGACTCAAGAACCAGCCTTGACCAGGACTGGGTTCGTTTCCGGACTTTACATGAAAATCCTTAGCGTGCACATGGAAGGTATAGGGCATCAAGCGTCCTACGGCCTCGGTGGGATCTTCGTCCACGACCAAGAAATTTCCCATATCCAAAAGTATGCCAAAGTTGGGATGATCCACACCATTGACAAGTTTCTCTACACGCTCGCTATCTTGGCAGAAGAAGCCGTGGTTTTCTACCATCGTCTTAATGCCAAGCTCAGCACCGAACTCCGTTATCGCTCTGCATCCCTTAATCAAGATGGGTAGGGCATCATCAAAACCCTTGGCCCCTGTCTTGGTTTTTGGCCAGCCCCAAGTGGAATCATGGCGCATGCCAGGAGCACCCAGTATCTGAGCCACCCGTACTTCGTCCTTCACCCGCTCAATTTCAGCCACTAAATCTCCATCTGAGCCATTAATGAAGTCGGCCCAAATGGTGTAGTTAGCAACCTTGATACCCATTTCGTCGCAGGCTGCCCGCACCTTTGGCGCGAACGAAAGGGCTGTCTCACCTTCTGGCAGATTGGGGAAACCTGCAAACTCGATGACATCAAAACCCATCCTTTTCGCTTCTTTGATGACTTCAAAGATGTCTAGAGAACTTTGGATATAACTATACGAGCTTACTCCGATTTGCATACACTCACTCCGTTCTTCTGTCTCTTTTATGATCTAGCCGAGAACACCCGCGACTTTAGTCGTAGGAGGTTCAAAGCGTAATCCAATAACGCTGGACAATCTTGTTTTCTTGTTGCACTTCGTTTTCTAAGACCGCACCATTTTTCAGCATCGTCTTCACAGAGCCAATATTATCATTATCACATGTGAGCAATACCCTCTCCATTCCCCTAGTCCGGCAGATCTCGAGAGCAAGTTCGAGCATTTTTCCTGCATAGCCCTTTTTGCGCTCACGAGGCCTGACTCCATAGCCAATATGGCCACCATAGCTGAACAGGTTATCATTCAGTGCATAGCGGATATTTGTTGCTCCTAGGATGCGAGTACTTTCACCATTTACCAAAAAGTAGGTGTCTGCCTGGACCATTCCATTTAAGTTGACCCCATTTGCTATATCTCTCGTTATTCGTAAATACTCTGTGTAATCATCAACAGACCCCTTGAGCGAATACGGCGTCATCTTTTCTCCGGCGTCTTCAAACTCCTTTATAATGCTGTGCCACTCATTTTCGTAATTCTCTGTTGGAAAGACCAATCTTAGGCTCATTTGAGAATCCCCTCTAGTGATTTTTCGATGTCCTTCACTATCAATGGCTGCATGCTGTCTTCATACTTCATGGGATTGGCACGAAGTAATGCTGCTTTAATATCCTGTCTTAATTCCGGTTTGTTTTTGACAATGGAAGGCAAGGCCTTGATGCATTGTCTTGCCGTAATCGGCTTATCATCATGGATATGCTTCAGGTACGCATCAATGATTTCATCAATCTTACAATCAGTATCCCACCTTGCGTTAGCTGCAATAAGAATCATGCCCCTTGTCCGGATGTAAGAGTTTGTGCTCTGCAATATTTCTGCAAAAGTGTCAAAGTATTGATAGACCTCAGCAGAGTGGGTACTTTTTTCTTCTAGTTGTCTCAAACAGCGATACGCCCGCTGATCATCGTCGTCTGTCAAACCGTCGACTAACTCCTGGATACTTGGCATGAAACTCACCTGCCTAGGGTTTCTTGCTCATCTGGGCATTCACCTGCGCGTGCAGCTGTAATAATCGCTAAGTAACCCTTGAGCATCTCTCGAGTCACGTCCATCTGGATAAGGTATAGGTCCGACAAATGTCGCCTGAATTGGTAGATCATTTCAAATCCTGAGTCCTCATGTATCCGAGGAAAGGGCCGGGGTACGCCTCTACAATGTCAAAGCCATCCGCACCGCATCCTCATACACGCTCCAACAGCTTGGTGGCAACGCCTTCTCTTTTCCACTCCGGCGCAATGACGAAACAGAATATGGACTTCGCCTAGTTGGATTCTTCCAAAGGCACGTAATCCACGCCAATCGTCGGAGGATAGGACACTGCTCACACGCTATAAGCCAAAGCGGTCTTTAATCATTTTTGCGACCGTGCTGGTGGCAAGATTGGTGTTGTCGATCTTAATATAGTTTTCAAAGGGAATCTCACCATCGTTGCTGACACAACGATACTTCTTGTCAGCGTTGAGCAGCCTTTGATTCGATGCTTCGATATCTCGTTTTGAAGCTTTATGCTTCAATCGATTCTCAGTAATATTCCTCTGCAATCGTACCTCTTGGGATGCAACAAGCTCCACATAAAAAACTTCGGCACCATTTCTTTTGAATATGTCGGTTACATGCTCAACGTAATCCCAATCCGACGGGTGGTCAAAAGCCCACATGTAGGTGAATATTAATCCGCCGTTGTCTGACGCTGCAAACTCCTCAAAGATGACCTGCCTCATTCTGGCTATTGCTTCGCTATGGAAGTGGCCGAATATTTCAAGGACAAGTTCAATCGTCATATGGTTATGGAACAAGCGGAGATCAGTATTTTTCGTTAGCTCTTGTCCTACCGTCATTTTCCCTACTGCTGCATTTCCGAATAACAATACTAGCCTCAAACCGCTCACTCCTATGCCCTCTAACTTTGTCTAGTCTCTTTTGCCCTTTAGTATGCTGCTACCTTCCTGGTGACCATTTCCGTCTGATGTCTTCTTCTCCCTTGAAGTAGTCTACTCTGTCTTTTTTCTCGTACATTTCTCGAGCTGGTAGGATATTGACCTTTCCTGAATCCGGGTATTCACAGATGTCTATGCCCGCCTCAGTTCGGATATCTATATACAAGCATTTTTCTTGCGTGTGATTGTAGAGTTGATGTGCGCCTGTTGGTCCCATCTCAAAGAAGATCATATCCCCCGGAATTACTTCCGTATTCTGGTTTGGAGTTCTCAACATTGCTCTGCCACTAATTATTACGAAGACTTCTTCTGAGTTCCTATGGAAGTGATATGGATAAGAATACTTATCTGGATCCAGTTGTCTCATATCAAAATGAAGGTGCTTTGATTGCACAATCTCTGATAACTTGGGACTTGTATGCCAGGAAAATTCTTCTATCGGCGACTTCTTCAATTCAAATATGGTGTTATCACTACGAAAAATATGAGCCATATTGAGCCTCCTCCATGAGTAATATCATCCCTTTGTCCGGCCATCTATCCAATTTCCACAAGACTATCAAATATAACGTCTTACTCTACTCATGTACTCTAGATATTCGTCTCCAAATTCCCGAATACACCATCGCTCTTCTGACAGAATAATCCAGTGTCCTGATAGTTGGAAACTCACTAATAGCAAAAATAGTATCCATGAACTCGTTAACAACACACATCCCAAGAAATAGATAAAATACGCAAGGTACATTGGATTGCGTGATACTCGATACAACCCATCCAGATTGATCCCGCTCTTCTTAGGTATAGAGTAACTTATTATAGATGCAACATATAGAATGATTCCTAAACCATATATTATTAGACCTATGTAAAACCAAATAGAGCCAGTTTGGATTTTCAGCAAGCACAAATAAATCAGTATCAGGGCAGTTGTAATTTGGTAGACCCAGAATGCTACTTTTTCTTTTCCCATTAAGGGAGCAAAGAAACTCGCACGTTTAAGTGCTTCTTTGTTCACCACACCTAATAATCCATACCTAATAAGAATAATTGGGATCGCTAGTACAAGTGCATTCATTATCTCCCTGCTTTCCAGACCCTTGGACTTTGACTTTTTCCGCCAGAACTAGGAGCTAACGCTCGAACAAAAAAGAGGAAGATGGTCTACCTGGAGCTTACGTCATCTTAATGGACTATGTGTATGAAGTCCACGCTCAGACCTCTTGGCCAGGTAGTCGAATCCACTTCCCCGTAATTACCCTGAGCTATAACATTGCGCATGCCAAATCGGGCCATATCTTCCACAGACATTGTGAAGAAGTCCTTAGCTCCATACTGCTCATTGCCAATTCTCGTGACATACTCATCGATACCGATCTTCTCGAAGAACTGAGCCTGGCGAACCTTGCTCCTGGAAAGGTATTCCTCATGGTCTCGAATGCTCTGATTCACTAGTACTTCTAGATCGAGTTGAGCCTTGATCTCTTCCGGCAATTGTCCATAGGCCGTGGTGGTCGCCTCACGGATGTCGTCTGCGAACAATCCAGACTGCTGAAGAGCGCTACCATGCCAGCCAACAATGGAGTTTTCCTTGATGATCTTCTGACGTCCTGCGGTGAACACATAGTTGGCACCAGATGACAGACACATACCCTCCACCACGACGTCAATTTTGTTATCGAAAACCCATTCCCCCATGGTCATGCCGGCATTGATTTCGCCACCACTTGTGGAGATAATGAGTTCCGTGACGATTCTTCCTGTCACCATCTCGAACAGGCGTTGTACATTCTCGTCAGTGATCTTACCAACATACGTAACTGTGGTTCCCTCAAACGTAATCAAGGCCTCTACCGATCTAGGGTCGTTGGCCAAGACACCCATGGCCAGAATGCCCAGAAAAAGAAAAGCCAAAAGTAGTACTATCGATACGTGTCTCATACCTGTTCTCTTCCTCCCGTAGGCTCTGTTCGAAATCAAAACCTCTACCACCCCCATGACCATTCTAGGCAGGTATGGGTGTCACTACCTCCACAGGCTAGGTCGTTATTTCCAGAGGCTAGAGAGTCCTTAGGTGTTCCTGACAATTGGTGAAGACTATTCTTCTATCTTTATCGG
>CAZAJB010000069.1:1835-10752 GCA_964485345.1 uncultured Clostridiaceae bacterium | reverse complement strand
AGATTATCCATGAACAGAACGAAGAAGCGGCCGTTGAGATAGTAAAAATATTCCCTGAGAATGCCATAGTTCATCTGCAGCTGCATAGCATCGGTCTCCTGAACAAGCTGCGTTAAGACCGGGCCGGACATAATAATCACGGGTAGAAAGAAGAGCGCTCGAAAGAAAGCCCGCCCGCGGAATTTCCTATTCAAGAGTAAGGCGATGACCAGGGAAAAGACCATAACAATGGGGAGCCCTGCCACAATCAAGAATAAACTCTCCAGCAAGTCAGTGGGAAAGTTGGCATCCTGAAGAAGAGCGTAGCGGAAGTGATTGAGGCCAAGGAATGTCATTTCTGTACCCGTCACCCGAATGCGTACATCTGAAACGCTGATGACGAGGGAATAGATCATGGGAAAGGCCGTAAGCGATAGAAAACCAATGATCCAGGGCAGAAAAAACGCTAATCCGGTCAATCTATTGCGCCCTACCATCGTCAATCTCGCCCTTCTCATAGAGCGGCACCCCCCTCGAACACTAAGTAGTCATGGGGTAAGACAAGACCTGCTGAAGTCTCCCAAATGCTATCCGTATAGTTAACGAGGATGGCAACTCCGTTCTCATATTCCACCACCACCCGCCCTACATCCACGGCTTTGTGAGCAGTAATCCGCTCCCCTTCCACCTGCTTGAGAGCATCTCTCATATATAAGTAGGTTGTGACAATATACTCCTTCCAATCGGCAAAGCAAGTTGAGTACAAATCCTCAAGCGGTGTGTCCGTCAGCTCCCGACTCTCAGCTTGCGTCAGGATGAATGAAGGGTATGCGCCATATTCCACCATGCGCAAGATGCGATCTTGGCTAAATGATGTAGTATTCAGAGCCGGTGCATACAAGGCCAAAGATCCTTTCAAAACAATAGGCAAGAAAGGCACTGTATCTGTCTCATAAAGATACTGCCCGCTGGCGAGGGGTACATCATAGAAGCTATGGGCAAAGCGCCACATGGTCTGATTTGGAGTGTAAAGAGCCAGCCTGCCGCCTTGGGCAAGGGCATCCATGGTATCTAGGAACTGCACCAGATTGTCTCTCCGGGTATGCTCCCTACCAGAAGTAAAATCACCATACAACCGGCTACCAAGCTGATCTAGAGCAAGATCCCATGTGCCAAAATGCTCCAGATGCTCCTGTACCTTTGCAGTAGCTACTTCGGTGCGGTAGAAGAATGTCTCGGGATACATAGCATCATGGTTGTCGCGTACCATCTGAATGGGCCGTCTGCTCATGTTGTGGGCAGCCTGGAGACGCTGGTTGATTTGATCCAAATTGGCCCGCAGGGGGTCCAGATAGAGGGTGAAGTGTCCTCCTTGCTTCTGTAAGAGCGCTTGTAGCTCCACCAGCTCATCAGGAGTGCCAACGCGTCCATTAAGTGCTTGACCCGGAATATTGCCCTTCGTATAGTTTCTCAAAACCGCAGTGATAGCATGGATACCCTCTGACTGTAACTCCTCCACCATATCTGACACATCGCCCACAGTAGTAAAAACCTGCCACTTTTTCCACCAAGCTGTCTGCTTCAGATCCGCTCCAAGGGTTTCCAAACGCAGGGTCATCTGATCGGCCGAAACGCGATCCAGCACTCCCCCTTCGGCCAGCAGACCTCTATAATAGACTGCCATTTGATCATAGGAGCTTTGCTCCCCTGAGAGTAAATGAAAAGACTGTCTGGGCAAGAGGGTATTCATCTTCTCCTGCGGAATGAGGGAGCTCGACCCAGAACGATTGGTAACCTGGCCGAACTTCTGACGATATTCAAAGCGCACCATGATGCTATTATAGCGGGTATTCCCCAGCCCAGCCGGGGTGGCCACAATAGACGCATACTCCTGGCCGCTTTCGATCACACTCAAAAGCCCATTTTGCCTAATCCCATGGGCGATCCCATAGACCGGCATGAGCACTTGGCTAGCAGGAACAATATAGTCATCCGGTCGATGCGCATTGAGTGATTGAGCCTCACCTAACTGATCGATGGCTAAATCAGGCCCATACACTTTCTTGTCAAAACCGGCAATGTAACTTCCCGGCTTTTGAAAGCGCATGAGCGCTCCAGGCCCATCAGGCAGGAGAAACCAGCCCTCAATTTCGTCTTCAAAGACGCTGCCAAAGTAAGGCATGAAGGCCAAGGATTTGATGCGGTAATCACCCGTTTCGACAAGGCTATTATCTGCTACTTCCAAGGTGAGCTTGTTAGCCTCCAAGGTAACATACCCCGCAAAAGAGACTCCCAAGTCCGAAAAGCTCGCCGTAAAGGAAAACCCATTGGCCAAGAGCTCATACGTCACCTCCGCATTGCCCAGAAGCCCATAGCGCCGCTCATTGTTCTTCGTATCATAACATTCAATCGATACAATGGACCCGCCATAGCTTTTCCACGCTGTATTGAGATTGCGGGCATTCTCCAAGGGGATTGCGCCCCACACATATCCAGAGCTTCGGTCCACAAGACGAATCATGTGGAACGCTTGGGAAAGCCAGAGCTCCGCATAGGATGTACTCGCCACCAGCTCAAAGCCCTGGATATCAAGGGAACTTTGCACCCCATGCACATTACTATCCGGCCTTACATGCCGGTTTGAGGTGATTTCCATTGTCATAGGATCATAGGGGTCGATGATCATCGTCTGAGCATAACTAAGACCAGAGAATAGCAGCATGATAGCACACAAGCTTACCACAAACCGCCTAGACACGATAACGCACCTCCTCCACCATCGTTACCACAAATCCAATTAGCTCATTCCACATCAAGTACAAGATCATGATGGCCAGTACGGCAAGAACCATAAAGCATAGGGTTAAGAGCAGGTTCTTTATCGTACCCCACACACTATAATTATGTGTTTCTTTGGCAGAGATAAAAACCAATACAAAGGTGTACCCTGCTATCAGCAGCTTGAGGAGTCCATGCAAGAAACCCTCATTAAGCGTTAATCCATGGGACAGCAGCGTTATGAAGGGGGTTACAAGAATGTAAGGGGACAAGGCATATGCCATGACAGTATATACACTCACAAGGGAACCTTCTCCGTCATTGATGGAGCTAATCAGGTAGTTGCCTACCACAAACAACACTGTGGGGATAACGGCCATACTCGTAACGATGAAAGGATTCTGCCAGGTATACGCAAAAGCATTCCGATTGAAGAGGTTTGCAGCTAGGGTGTTGTCTAGAAGCCACACCCCTAGAGCCCCCGCATACAGTAGACTTGCCGAGAAGGCACTGCCATAGTTGGCGTGCTTTAGATCATATACGGCATCGATGGGATGGCGAATCATGTGCTTCGTGTACCCCAGATCGTGCACTAGGCTATGCCTTCCTAGTACTCTTTGCAGATGGTTCAGAGGGCGAAAAAAATCGTACTTCTTCCGTAGTAAACCCAAGGCCCAGACCAGAGCGGCCAAAATCCCGAGTCCTACGAGGATTGGCCCCAGATTGTTCATCAACCACTCATTACGCAGTTCCCAGAAAGCGTCTGAAGCGTACTCCCGATCACCGACTAACTCTAAGTGATACTGGGCGTCGGCATACTCACCGAGTTGCCACAATGCTAAACCATAGCCCCAATGGGCGAAAGAAGCTCGGGGCGTGAGGCGCATAAAGTCACTCCAAATGTCTGCGGCTTGAGCGTACTGCCCCGCCGCATAATGGGCCAAGCCTTCATGAATGCTTAGGGCAAAATCGGTGGGAACATAGGGCTGCACAATTCCCCTTTGTTTATCCAAGACAAAGAGGTTGTACTCGTTATCAACAGAAATTGCACTCACTACACTGGTCAGGCCATTGCGGTCCGCTGCAATAGCCCTACCACCAAAAGCAAAGAGATAGCGGCCATCCTGGTCATACTCGGTGATGGAGCCGGTGCTGGTCACAGCAAACATTTCTCCGCCAGGCCCCACCGCGATATCCACAAAGTTGTTCTCGCCCTGAATCTCCTTGTAAAGCAGGATGTTGATTCCGGCTAGGTTCAGCTTCTTTATGGATTCGCGCCGCCGAAACTGCGTGAGCGAATAAACCAGATTGTCCTCTGATACATGTAGGTTGACAATCCGGGGTGGATTACGGAGCAGCAACCGGGATTTTTGTTCTTCCGTATAAAGCGTCTCTTGAATCCACTCCATGGGATTCAGGGGATCCGCTTTGTTGGCTCCAAAAAACCCAGAAAAGTTCCCATTTACATCAAATTGCAGGATCCCCTCATGGGTTCCCTCACTCGTCACATACAAGTTCCCGAAGGCATCCACCGCCACTTTTTGGGGTTTATAAGGGGTTGTGGCACCGTACAAAGCTGCACTAGGGCGCTGGATCGTGTGGAGCACATCCGTACCCGCGCGGTTTAAGACAACGATGGCGCTGGCCCCATAGTCGGCTATAAAGATCCGACCATCCCTGGTCACGCACACTCCTGTAGGCTGTTTGAGAATTCCCTCGCCGAGAAACTCCACCAAGCCAGAGTCCATCTGGTACCTGACAATGCGCCGGTTTCCGGCATCTGCAATGTACATGTCTCGACCCACGATAACTAGATCCTCAGGCGATCGCAAACCTATTTCGCGCAATAACACACTGCCGGGTACATAGGCATCTTGCGTCCGAACAATGAGATAATCGGTAGAAAGGGTATAGGTGTAAGCCGTGGACTCAAGAGCCTCCGCCGGTGCTCGTAAAACCACTAGGATCAGTAGTAGAAGTAGAAGTACTTCTCTTTTTTTCATGTGACCTCCCCCTTACTTCATACCTGAGTGTGCCATGGTATTCATGACGCGAGATTGCAGGAAAATGAACAGAATCAAGTTGGGAAGGAGCATAATCAACGTTCCCGCAGCGGCGATTCCCATGCCCGCAACAGCACTAGCAGCACTGCCTGCCCCTGTCAGCGCAGCGACCATATCATAAGCATTATCGCCTGCTGCTGTGAGGGTAGTCAGGTAAAAGGAAAAGGTCTTAATAGCCTCGTTATGCATGTAATACACCGACGCCTCCGTAGAGTTCCAGGCTGATTGGAAGGTCAAGGTAGCTACGGTTGCCAAAGCGGGGGTAATATTCGGTAAGACGATCCTGCGCAAAATGTAGTAGTCACTGGCCCCGTCAATTTGGGCCGCCTCAAGCATCGAATCGGGAAGTTGATCAACAAACTGCTTAACCAAGAACAGTCCTACCGGCATAGCGAGCAAGGGAGCAACCGCCGAGAGAGGACGATCGATGAGTCCTAAGCGGTGTATGATAAAGTAGCGTGGAATGGCCACCGCGACCGGCACGAACATCAGGGAAATCGTGTTAAGCTCAAAAAGTATTTTCTTCATCCGATAACTCTTCTTGCTCATACAATAGGCAGCTGCCGATGTGATCAAGAGGTTTAACACCACCACCGCCAGGGCATAGAGCAAACTGTTAAAGAGATAGCGAGAGGCAGGAATGGCCTTATTCGCTGAGGTAGCCGTCAGATTGGCAAAGTTTTGCAGCGTTGGCCGCGTCGTAATAAAGGTTGGTGGATAGAGAAACAACTCCTCTAGGGGCTTAAAGGCATTAAAAGCGATAAACACCAGGGGAAGTAGCATGAGCAGTGCCAGCGGAACTAAGTAAACAAAGAGCTTCAACTGGCTCCTTTCAAAGCGGTTGGGGTTCATACCGATGATTTGGATACGTTGGGGTGAAGGCCGTTTCATCTATACCGCCTCCTTATCGGAAAAAATGCGCTTGGCAACGCGGGAAATCGAGTAGATAATCAACAAGAGAATGACGGATACGGCGGCAGCATAACCCATTTCATAGCGGATGAAACCGTAGTCTTCGATGTGGGTTACCAAGAGCTGTCCTGCATAGCCAGGGGTAGGGTTCTGTCCCCCGGAGAGAATAACACCAATAGATCCATTCTGGAAGGTACCAACGACAGACATAACTGCACCAAAAAGCATTTGAGGCCTCGTGGCGGGAATTGTCACATAGATTACCTCCTGCCAACGGTTCGTTACGCCATCAATGTAAGCCGCCTCATAGAGCTCCCGGTTGACATTTAGGATTCCGGCTAGCATGGCTAAGAAACCTATGCCCATGGAGGACCAGAGGGAGACAATGATCATGACGATCATGAGAGTATCAGGACTCGTCAACCAAGCAATGGGTGTTTGAATGAAATCGCGAGAAAGGAGGAAGGCATTAAGATACCCCACCTTGTCTTCACTAAACAAGACCCTCCAGACGGCACTCATCATGGCTGCACCTGTCAGAGACGGCGAATAGAAGATAACGGCAAGCACCGTGCGCCAGCCTTTTGTCACCTGAGCCAATGACCAAGCCAAGAAAAACGACAGCACGTACCCCCCGACACCGACTACAACAGCAAAGAGCACCGTATTGGGTAAGGCATGCTGCATAAAGACAGTATCCCGGGTCAGAAGATCCACGTAGTTTCTCATTCCCACCCAGGTTGGCGACTGGATAGAGTTAAAGTCCGTAAAAGAAAGGCCGATGGCCACAACGACGGGAAGCAAGATAAACAGCACGAATAACGCCACAAAGGGCAACTGCAGCGTAAATATACTGTGATGCTGGAAAAAGCTGCGGGGAGATCGTCGCCTAGCTTGCGGCCTGGTTGTCAAAGGACGGAATATGGCTTTCATTGCTCCTCCTCCTTTGCTTGGAAGGCACCCATAGGATAAGGCCGTAGTACCTGGCCCTGTTCGTCTAAAAAGCCGAATTCTTTCAGCTTCCTCTGCATCTCACGATTCGTGTTCTTTTGCGCTTGGTCGAGGGCCGGCATAAAGGGCATATTATCCCGAACCACGTATCCCCAGAGATTACTGATTTCTCTTTCCAGCATGTAGCTGGCAAGATGCCGAGGCGTTTCCTTCTGCCAATCTCTCCACATAGTCAACACCACCTGCTTATGCCTTGCGGGAAGCGCCATGTGCTCGAAGGCTACCAAATTCGCGGTATTCCATTTGTAATCGGGCCCATACTTCAACTGGAGATGATTAGCGTATTTAATCTGTGTGTCCGACGCCAACCACCACTTGATGAAGGCATAGGCTTCATCAGCCCTCTGGGTATTCGACAGAATCATAGTGGCTGTATCCACCGCAGCCTGGTAGCGAAGAACCGTACCATTCTCGTCTCTTTCACCAGGCGCCAAAGCAATATCCCAAAGATCCGCAAGTTCCGGTGCTGTGGTTTGCAGTTGCAGATACGTCTCGTAGCTGGAGATACCTAAAGGAATTACGCCTGAACGGAAGGAGTTAAAAAAGCTCCTGACATTGGACTGAAATCCGTAAATCCTATACAGATCAACCATATCTTGCAGACCAGCAATCGTAAGGGGATCATCTAGGGATGCCCCCATACCATGAGTGGCGTAGACATCGCCACCTTTCTGGTACACGAAGGGCATGGTCTGCTGAAAACCCTTGAAGCCCTCTCGATCGGTCGAAAGAGGAATACTAAAGTTCATGGCATTGCGGTGCAAAGTGGGCATCATGGCCCTGACATCATCCATGGTCTCAGGAACTTTAAGACCTAACATATCGAGGATATCTTTACGGTAAAAGAGGACGCGAAACTCGTTGGTGTCAGCGGCTGCGTAGACACCTCCATCAAAACGAAAAGGGACTAGGGATTCCAGATTATACTCCGCGCCATACCAGTCCAAGAAGTCATCCCACTCCAAGAGGTTCTTAGCAATGCCTCGCACCCCGAAGTCAAAGGGATAATGTGCTGATAAGCCAACGACAACATCGGGATTCGTACCTGATGCATTGGACAAGATGAGCTTATCTTCTTTGGGCATAATGGAAAAGGATACATCAATACCTGTCTGGGCTGTAAAGTTTTGGGCAGTAAGGTCCTGCAAAACTTCAACATACTGAGACGGCTTGTTCACCCAGACCGTCAAGACATCGCCGCTACGGCTGGTCGATTCGTTCATGATCGGAGTAAATGAATACAAGAACTCTTGCACACCGGTCATCGCCCTGTTCCACAACGTTTCGCGAGCCTCAGGCAGGACAGTTTCTCCATCATAGACGTAGATGCGATCCAGGCTCAACTCCTGACCAGCCAGCTTTGGTAGGAGGGTTCCCAGAAGCTGCGCCGCCGAGCTAGCATCATCTCCTAGGAGAGAAATCTTGTTGGGTAGAGTACGTGGCTCCGCTTTCAGTCGCTCGAGATTCTGCGCTGCCAACATGAGGTCGTTGGCAAAGGTGGGAGCTGTTCCGCTAATGGTGCGCAGAGTGGCGTGCATACCATGCAACTCAGACTGCCACTTGGCAATATCGTCTAAAATGGTGGGCATATACTGGAGAATATCCCAAGTTCGATTGGTGTCGATATTGCTCGTGACGTCACTGTTTTGGCCAGTGAGCTTCTTGATTTGCAGAGTTACAGCATTCATCTCTCCAATGATCTCACCAAGCCTCCAATAGATTGTATCGAGTGGAGCGGCCGTTACCTTTAAGGCCAAGGTATGACGTCCGGCATCGAGATACAGGTAATATGGCTCCTGGTCCCCTAAAATGAGCGTGTCGTACACATTCATACCAGTGTGGGGAAAAGCGACATCAAGAAGTTCATGGAACAAGACCTGTCCGTCAACCTCCACTGTGCGAAAAACGGGCATTCCGGCCTTGATAGGCTGCGAATATGTAAAGGCCAGAGCATAACGACCTGGAGTGCTCACGCTGAACTCATAGAGTACCTTTTGCCCTGCGTTTTTAAAGGAGGTATGGGCCAGGGCATTGATGCGATTTACGTAGACGTCATGGGGCTGAACAGCAGTGTTTCTCACACTGGTACCGCGGATAAACGAATCGTTCTTGAGGCTGTAGTCTTCTGCCTCGATCACGATGAAATCCTTGCCCCAAGGAAGTGACTGGGTTTC
>CAZAJB010000069.1:0-1735 GCA_964485345.1 uncultured Clostridiaceae bacterium | reverse complement strand
GCTTTGGTAGCACCGTCTTCAATCGCTACAGCATCAAGAATGGCAGACTCTGGCACCGAAATCCAGCCCTCGCTGGACCTAACTGTGCCGTGATAGGCAAGCCACAGAACTAGGCATATTCCCAACATTCTCAGGCATTTCCGTCTCATGCATCTCACCCCAGAGTCCTAATGCGAGGGGCGAACAGACGCGTTCGCCCCCCTTGCAGTTTTAGTTATTCTTCTTCAGTTGAGCCTCAAACGCTGCCCATTGCTCTTGTACTCGACTGTTAACGATTTCATCAAGTTGTGCTGCGGCTGAGGATGCATCCATTGTACCCTCACGAGCACCATTTAAGAGCGCCCACACAGTATCATCAAAGATTAAGTTATAGCCTGGAACAATCTTATTAAGATCATCCCGGAAGCTGTTGGTAATATTGGCGTATACTACTTCCAGTCCCTCTGTGACATAGGGATTGTTTGCAAACTTTGCTACTACCTCTGGATGTTGAGTCGATGGGAAGTACCATAAGAAATAGAGTTTTCCTTCTGTTGTTTCCTCTGCTGGACGTGCAGCAAAGATGTCCATTTTGGCTAGGTTTCCTTCTTTGCTAATGGATACCCACTTCAAGACTTCGAAAGCAGCGTCGAGGTTTTCTTCCTGGACAGTTGACATCATGTAGGTGTGATTAACATGGACCGGAACCTTGATATCGCCCTCTTCGCTCATGCGAGGATATGGCCAGTATTCCCAGTTGGGTTTAACCTGGGCCCGCATCCAGTTGGCTTCCCAGGAAGCGCCGGTGGCCAGGAGAGCAAAACCTTCCTTAAAGGAGTAGTGATTGTCATTTGCTCCAGCCTCACCAAACTTGAGAGTGTAGTCGTTGGATTCGCCTTCTTCGATGCCCTGTCCGTTATTGCGCATCTTCCAAATATCAAGACCTGGAATTGCACGGAGCTCATTGAGCAGGTTGATCCCTGGCAACCAGTTGTCCGTGAAGTAGAACCTGCGCTCTGCGTGGTTGTAGGCAGGGCTCCAAAAGCCATCATCCAGTGCAGAAATGACACTATCAAGGTCGTACAGTACAGCTGCACCTGCCGTGCGATCTGTTGTGGCAGCTTGCAGTAGTTCGACGAATTCGTCCATTGTCCAGTCGAAACGGGGCGGATCGAGATTAAGCTCATCAATCAAATCTGTGTTCATGGCAATCATGCGAGCATGAATCTGGTCAGGCACCGCGTAGACTGTTCCGCCATAGGTGTATGGCTCAACTAAGGATCCCGGTACGTAAGTGAAATCGTCGTCACCTTCAAGCAAATCATCGAGGGGCCGCACATAACCATTGGAGACCGCATAGGTGAAATCGGTCCAGTCTCCCCACAGTACGTCGGGCATGGTGCCGGCCGTAGCCATGGCTGTCAGATAGGGACCCGATTCTCCATCAAAGGGCTCAATTTGGAGTTCCACATTGGGATATGTTTGTTCAAATACGTCGAGAACGGGACGAATCTCGGCTAGTTCACCTGCTGGCACCGCCAATACTACCCGGCCGGTCACCTCGTGAGCCATTGCGAAAGCTTGCATTGACAATAACAGTACCGCAATCATCAAGAGTGATAGAAACTTTCTTTTCATCCTTTTTTCCTCCTCAGCCTTTTCTATATTTTACGGCGTCTGCCGTAAGGCCCGAATTTGCTGCCCCTGATTGTTACTGCTCATACAAAGCCTCGCTAAGGGCAAAAGCGAGAAATCC
>CAZAJB010000068.1:0-10916 GCA_964485345.1 uncultured Clostridiaceae bacterium | reverse complement strand
TACTTTGTTCCCTTTGGTCAAGACAATCCTGAGGCCAAACCTAGATCACTTGTGGCCGATATGGATCTGATTCTGCCCACGATAGAATGCGCACTAGAGAGTAAGCAATTACAGCCGGTTTTGATGGAACGACAAATCCGAGCAGTTCGATGAGGTAAGGAGAGATTTTTATGAACGGTCTACATGTAGCAATACTCGGTGCCACAGGGATGGTGGGCCAGGAGCTCTTAGATCTCTTGGTCGAGAGGGAGTTTCCCATTAGGAACCTTACTCTTTTGTCTTCAGCCCGCTCCGCTGGGAGTAGGGTGTTGGTAGGGGGCAAGGAATACAAAGTGGAAGAGGTCACCCCTGAGGCATTTCAGGGTGTAGATCTGGCGTTTTTTGCTGCCGGAGGTCAAGTGAGCCAAGAATGGGTTAAGCCAGCAGTGGACGCCGGAGCCTTGGTTATCGATAACACCAGTGCTTTTCGGATGAACGATGATGTTCCCTTGATTATTCCAGAGGTGAACGCAGAGGAGATCCTCAACCATCGGGGCATTATTGCCAATCCCAATTGCTCGACGATTATTATGGCCGTTGTACTGAAACCCATTCTAGATCGGGCCGGCCTCAAGCGCGTTGTTGTTTCGACTTACCAGGCGGTATCAGGTGCAGGCGGGCGTGGAATGGATGAACTGCGGCGCCAAACAGAAGACTATGTCGCGGGACGGGAACTGGAGGCTTCGATTCTTCCAGTAGCCAGTGATCCTAGACACTACCCCATCGCCTTTAACGCTATACCACAAATCGATGTATTCGATGAGGATGATTATACAAAAGAAGAGTGGAAGATGATTAGAGAAACGCAAAAGCTGTTTAAGGACCCTGAGCTCAAGGTTTCACCCACGGCAATCAGAATCCCAGTCATGCGTTCCCATAGCGAGAGTATAAATGTAGAAACAGTCTCGCCCCTCTCACCAGAAGAGTGCCGTGAACTCTTGCGGGATTCCCCGGGCGTAGAAGTTATGGACGATAGAGAAGAACAACACTACCCCATGCCTTTGTATGCAGCCGGCAAGGATGCGGTTTTTGTTGGCCGTATTCGGCGAGATCGTACTGTGGAGAATGGTTTGAACCTATGGGTTGTTGGTGATCAAATTCGAAAAGGGGCAGCTCTAAACGCAGTACAAATTGCGGAGTACGCTTACAGTTTGGGTGCCTTTACGGATAAGCCATAAGTACAGTGGGGGGTGGGCGAATGAAAATCGTTGTGCAAAAGTTTGGAGGGAGCTCGCTAGCCACCTCAGCAATGCGTTCAGAAGCTCAGCAAAGGATTTGGGAAACGGTTGAAGCAGGTTTGCAGCCAGTTGTCGTCGTCTCCGCCATGGGACGGCAAGGAGACCCCTATGCAACGGACACCCTCCTCGATTTGATGCAGCAAACGAATCCAAATGCCGAAGGGGCCAATATCGACTTGCTACTATCCTGCGGAGAGATCATCTCGGCGAGCGTTTTTGCAGAGGGTTTGCGGACAATTGGTCTGCCGGCGGTGGCCCTCACTGGCTGGCAGTGTGGAATTACCACGGACGAAGTGCACCTAGGTGCCAGGGTTACAGGTGTACAGAGTGAGAGACTGTGGGACTTGCTTGGAGCAGGCACTATACCTGTTGTAGCGGGTTTCCAGGGCATTACAGAGACAGGTAAGGTGACAACCCTAGGACGGGGCGGAAGTGATACCACCGCTGCTGTACTAGGCGTGGTATTAAAGGCAGAACGCGTGGAGATTTTTACCGATGTGGACGGTATCAAAACCGCCGATCCGAGGCTCGTTCCAGATGCCCCGACAATCAAGGTCATGTCCTACCGCGAGGTTGTGGAGATGGGGCATATGGGGGCGAAAGTACTGCATCCCCGTGCTGCGGAGATTACGATGGAGGAAGGGATTCCTCTGCAGATTCGCTCTGTCGTCCACTCCAAAGGGGGAACCACAGTTGGTCATGGAGTGGGGCAAAAAGCCGGATTTGGCGGGGAGCAAGTTACTGATCGAGTTGTGACAGGTATTGCAAATCTTGGTAAACGTGCCCAGGTGAGAATCGAGGGTACCAGCGACTTCCACAGTTCGGGGCTGGCGGCCAAGGTGTTCCAGGTGTTAGCTAATGCGGGAGTGAGTGTGGATTTAATTTACTTGTCAAGGGACCTAATTGCCTTTACTATTGATCAAGCCAAGGTGGACACAACCAAGCGCGTTTTGACGCCTTTGGGATTATATTATAAGATTGAAGTAGGATTTGCCAAGGTTTCCGTTGTTGGAGCAGGTATGCACGGAGTACCAGGAGTTATGGTCCGAGTGGTGAATTGCTTGGAGGACGAGGGAATTCCGATTTACCAAACGACGGACTCCCACGCCAATATTTCTTGTCTAGTGCTGGAAGAGCATGTATTACGGGCCGTACAGGCATTGTACAGAGAATTTCAACTCGATCGTATTTAGGAGGTTTCAACTCATGAAGTCAGGTCAACTTTTCACGGCGATGATCACACCAATGAACAAGGATTGTTCGGTGAACTATGGAGCTGCAGTGGAACTAGCACGGCGTTTGGGTGAAAACGGTTCAGACGGGGTGGTACTCAGCGGTACCACAGGTGAGAGTCCCACACTGAGCTTTGCAGAAAAGGTGAAACTATTCTCGGAAGTAACGGATGCCCTCGGAGGCGAGCTAGAGATCCTGGCCGGAACGGGGTCAAACAGCACCGAAGACACCATTACCCTTACTAAGGCTGCTGAAAATGCTGGAGTTGACGGGATTATGCTCGTTACACCCTACTACAATAAACCTTCGCAGCGAGGACTCTATGAACACTTCGAGGCTGTTGCCCTCCAGACGTCACTGCCCATCATGATTTATAATGTGCCAGGACGAACTAGCGTCAACATTCTTCCGGACACTGTGGCACAGCTTGCCAAGATTGACAACATCGTGGCAATCAAGGAGGCCAGTGGTGATCTGGAGCAAGTGAGCGTACTGAAGACGCTAGTGCCCCAGGATTTTCTCATTTATTCCGGGGACGACGCGTTGACACTGCCCATTTTGGCAGTTGGAGGTGCAGGAGTGGTCAGCGTCGTCAGTCACCTTGTGGGCCGAGAGATTAAGTCGATGATTACTTCCTTTGGGGCAGACAAGACGGCCGATGCCATGGGAATTCATTTGCAGCTTATGCCGCTTTTTAAGGCCATGTTCTTGACTACGAATCCTGTGCCGGTAAAACGGGCTCTAGAATTCATGGGATTTGAGACAGGGCCTCTGCGTTTGCCTCTAGTGGATCTCACTGATGAGGAGACGCAAACCATCAAAGATGTGCTTGCCGGTATGGGTTTAGGTTTGTAATGGAAAATAGGCGATGATAGGCCCCCTACCTGGATATGCTATCCAGGAGGGGGTTTATTTTTGCGATATTTGATTATTTGGCTCACTCTGTGTATACTATAGGTATGCGTGACTTGTTCGGTTTAGTGAAATGCGACCACCCGAAAACGGCGGTAGTGGTGGTCACCCTCTATGCTTAATCAAAGAAGTCATAGTTTATTGGAGGTGTTTTGTACTGCATGATTGATAATAATAGAATACGAATACTGCCCTTAGGCGGTCTTGGCGAAATCGGCAAGAACATGACGGTGATTGAGATCGGTGAAGATCTAGCCGTCGTTGATGCCGGTGTAATGTTTCCGGAAGAAGATATGCCAGGTGTCGACTTGGTTATTCCGGATATCACTTACTTAGTGGAAAACGCTAGTCGCATTAAGGGTATCTTCTTGACGCATGGCCACGAAGACCATATTGGAGGCGTACCATACGTTCTTCGCCATCTTAATGTGCCTGTGTACGGAACAAAACTAACATTAGCGCTTCTGCGCGTCAAGCTCATTGAGCACGGTCTTGAGCGAAGTACAGATCTGAGGGAGATCAAGGCCGGAGACAGGACTAAGACTGGGAGCATTGATGTCGAATACATCCATGTAAATCACAGCATCGCCGACGTGGTGGCTATGGCCTTCCACACCAAATTAGGGGCCATCGTCTATTGTAGTGACTTTAAGTTCGATCAGACGCCCTATGATGGAAAAGTGGCCGATCTATATACCTTTGCCGACTTGGGTAAGCAGGGGGTTTTGTGTCTGCTTTCAGATTCCACCAATGCAGAGCGTCCGGGCTATACAGCCTCGGAGAAAAAGGTCGGAGAGACGTTTCGACACATTTTCAGTAGTGCTGAAGGGAGAATTCTCGTCGCCACCTTCGCCTCGAATATCCACCGGATTCAGCAGATCTTTGACGCTGCCGTGCGCGAAGGACGCCGCGTAAGCGTAACGGGGAGAAGCATGATCAGGGTGGTTGAAGTGGCTAGCGAGCTTGGTTACTTGGACATCCCAGATGGTGTCCTCGTTGACCTAGACAAATTAGGTAAACTCCCGAAGGAAAAGACGGTAATTATCACAACGGGAAGTCAGGGTGAACCCATGGCTGCCCTGAGTCGAATGGCCATGGCAGAGCACAACCGGATCTCAATAGCTCCTGGTGATACTGTAATCATCTCTGCTTCACCTATTCCAGGCAATGAAAAGGCGATTGGCCGGATTATCAATCAACTGTTCAAGGAAGGGGCCAACGTTATCTATGAGCCGCACTTAGGTGTGCATACCTCGGGCCATGCCCAGCAGGAAGAGCTTAAGTTGCTCCTGAATCTTTGCAAACCACGTTATTTTATCCCCATCCACGGCGAGCATCGCATGCTTCTCAAGCATGCGGAGTTGGCGGAAGCCACTGGTGTTCGCAAGGAGAACATTGTTATTGGTGAAATTGGTTTACCTGTGGAGTTCACCACTGAAGGAGTCTCTGTCAAGGAACGAGTGGTTTCTGGACAAGTGTTTGTCGATGGCCTGGGTGTTGGTGATGTGGGGAACATCGTGCTACGCGACAGACGTCAGCTCTCGACGGATGGCATTTTGATTGTGGTTGTCACGATGAGTAGGAAGACCGGGAAGGTAGTGGCGGGACCAGATATTGTCTCTCGGGGATTTGTCTATGTGCGCGAATCTGAGGCTCTCATGGAGGAAGCCCGGGATAAGGCCAAAGATGCCCTGGATAATTGTCTTAGCCAGAATAACACGGACTGGGGCGCTCTCAAGGGTGCGGTCCGTGACAGTCTGAATCGATATTTGTGGGAAAAGACCAAGCGTCGGCCCATGATTCTACCCATTATTATGGAAATCTAGCTCGATCGGGTTTAAGCTCCCTCTTTTCTTACCATACTACTTGGTAGGGAAGGAGGGCGCTTTGTGTTTGAGCAATATGAACCGGATACGCCGGACGAAACCGTGGCTCCAGAGGAGGCCACACTCAAGTCAATCAAAGAACTTGGGCAGACTACCATTCCGCAGGTTGACTTGGAGGCTCAGCCGTTCCATTGTCTGAGCATTATTGGGCAGATTGAGGGGCATATGGTACTGCCTCCGCGTAATAAAACGACGAAGTACGAGCATGTCATTCCACAATTGGTAGCGATTGAGCAGAATCCCAAGATCAAGGGATTGCTGGTAGTTCTCAATACAGTGGGAGGTGACATCGAAGCTGGGTTAGCCATTGCAGAAATGCTGAAGACGATGGAGACTCCCACCGTTTCCCTGGTCTTAGGTGGTGGTCACTCTATTGGTGCTCCTATTGCAGTAGCAGCGGACTACTCTCTTATTTCTGAGACAGCCACCATGACGATTCATCCCATTCGCCTCAGTGGTCTGGTCATCGGTGTGCCACAGACGTATGAATACTTGGACAAAATGCAAGATCGAGTAATCCGCTTTATTGTGCAGCATTCCCGGATAAGCCAGGAGGCGCTCAGGGATATGATGTTTCGCACAGGAGAACTGGTCAGGGATGTGGGAACCGTTCTCGTGGGTGAAGAGGCTGTGCGGGAGGGCCTAATCAATGAAGTGGGCGGCCTGGGCAAGGCCCTGACCCGTCTTTCTCAGATGGTTGGGCCAGAGGGCGGGGGGGGTATTCAGTGATCACCTTATACACTGTGCTTCCTTTGGATGATGTGCTTGAAGGAGTTGATGATGAGCCAGTGCCGACCATGGTCATGCGTCTAGGGGGCATGGGTCTGGAAGTCGAAGAGCTCGAGGGATTTCAGGCGAGGGTAGTTCGGATCCTAAGTACCGATCCAGAGCATTACTTGCTTCCTCACTGCCAACCAGGTTCGGTAATTCACCTGAACCCATTCTAAAAAAAGAAAGATGCTCATAGGGTCACCTATGAGCATCTTCTTATTTCTGATCAACTTCACCCTAGGTCTTAGTATCTTCATGCTAGGCCTCAGGTTGCTAGGAAGCACGCTATCTAGCATTCTGGGCTTTCGTTTGCGTACCTTTCTAACCCAGTTCACCTCCACCAAGGTAAGGGGCCTCTTTACCGGGGTTCTGACGACTTCCTTGGTGCAAAGCAGCAGTATCGTGAACTCAACAATGGTCGTCTTGGTCGATAGCGGTGTCTTGGCAATACCCCAGGCCCTTGGGGTCATACTCGGCGCCAACATCGGTACAACGATCACAGCTCAAATCGTAGCCCTGCCTGTGGAAAGGGCGTCCGTTCCCCTTCTTCTGGCAGGGATGATCCTGATCTACGCATGCAAACGACCTGCACTAGGTACAGCCGTCTGCAGCCTAGGCGCTGTCTTCTTCGGACTAAGCTATACAACAGTGGTGTTGGCTCCATTCTTAAGACTCCCCGTTGTCCAGGGGATTCTGCTTGAATTAACCGGAACTCCGCTGCGAGCCTGTTTGGTAGGGGCTGTCTTGACAAGTGTAGTGCAGTCGAGTAGTGCCGTGACAGGATTGGTGGTGGGCCTAGCGGGGCGAAACTTGCTGGCTCTTCCCGCTGCTGTCGGCGTGGCTTTAGGCAGTAACGTGGGGACGGTGATTACAACACTCCTAGCCAGTCTAGGCAGGAGCCGGGCTAGCAGAGCTACAGCCTTAGGGGATGTTCTCTTCAACTTGGGAGGAGTACTCTTGATTCTTCCGGTCTTCTCTCTTTTTCTCCAGCTCGTTAGGTTCTTTTCGACTCATCCCAGTCGTCAGGTGGCCATTGCCCACACTCTTTTTAACCTCATAACTGCCCTTGCTACGCTTCCTCTCTTGGATTATCTGGCCAGTCTAGCTTGGGCATGGGCAGGAATCCGGCCCCGTAACAAGAATAAGTAGGAATATTCGAAGGGAGTGGGGACATGACCACGATTCAAGCCATTGTTTTAGGAGTTATCCAGGGTCTCACGGAGTTCTTGCCCGTGAGTTCCTCCGGACATCTCGTTCTATTCTCGCAGATCTTTAGCATTCAGCAGTCCTCGCTGATTTTTGAAGTGATGGTGCATGTAGGTACTCTGCTTGCGGTAGTAGTCGCTTTTCGCCGTGAAGTCTGGCTCTTGATTCGATCGTTTTTCACGCTGCTTAGAAGGCCCGGAGAGGCGAAGGGCTTAATCAAGGAAGACCCAGGTTGTCGACTGCTTGTCGCCATTATTGTGGGGACTCTGCCCGCGGTGGTAGTGGCTCTCGTGCTAAAAGAGCAAGTTGAGTACTTATTCAGTAGTAGCCTTTTTGTTGGATTCATGCTAATGGTAACTGGAACGATCTTGTTTGTGACTGAGCGTTACACAGTGACGAGTAAGAAGGCTGAGCAGATTTCTCTGAGGGATGCGGTGCTAATCGGGGCCGGTCAAGCTGTGGCCATACTTCCCGGTATCTCCAGATCCGGCACAACGATTGCGGTGGGGCTTTTTCGCGGCCTTGATCGGGAGAGTGCAGCACGGTTTTCGTTCTTGCTGGCTATTCCGGCCATTCTAGGGGGTCTAGTTGTCTCCCTTGGTGATCTGTTTTCTGGTACAGCCGAAATGGGCTTGGGAGTCCTTGGGGCTGGGTTCATTGCTGCGGCCCTAACGGGCTATCTGGCCATCTACTTCTTACTTGATTTGGTAAGAAAAGGAAGACTGGTATTATTCTCCTATTATACCTGGATCGTTGGTGCTTTGGTAATCATCCTTCATGTAGTTTAGTGAAGCAGGAAAAAGAGTGATAAGGTGGAAATAATGAGTATTCGAGAGAATTTGGCAAGTGTACAAGCTCGAATCCGACAGGCGGCAGAGGTCGGCGGCCGCAGTGGGCTCGAGATCAAATTGTTGGGAGTTACAAAGCATGCGCCCGATGAGGACGTTAAAAAGCTCATGACGGCAGGTTTGACCGTCCTGGGCGAAAATAGGGTGCAAGATGCCACGGTACGCATGGAGAGGTACCCGCAAGCAGAGTGGCACTTCATCGGCAGGCTGCAAACCAATAAGGTGCGCTACCTTGAGCAAGTGTCTTTGATCCATTCCCTCGATCGCTGGAGTTTGGCGGAAGCCTTAGATGTTAGGGCGAAACAGTGGGAAAAAGTTCAGGACGTTTTGATTCAAGTGAATGTCTCAGGCGAAGATAGCAAGACCGGACTCTCGGCTCAAGTTGTTGGCAGTTTTGCCAAGCGAGTGGTTGGGGAGTGCAAGAACCTGCGTGTGCGCGGGTTGATGACAATGGCTCCCCTGGTTGAGGCAGAGGCAACTCGGCCATTTTTCCGGGAAACCAGGCTCTTGTATGAGCACTTGCAGCACGATCTAGGCGTGAGATGGGACATCTTATCCATGGGAATGACGAATGATTTTGAAGTAGCGATCGAAGAGGGGGCCACGTTAGTACGGATTGGCTCAGCTCTGTTCTCGAAGGGGGATTAGGCATGAGTGGTTTTGTTCACAAGCTGAAGGTTTTTTTAGGCGTCAGCGAAGACTATGAAGATGAAGAGAATTTTGAAAGGGTGCCAGAGGTTGCCGAGGACGACGTGGTACCGCTTCGGCGCGACCGGTATAAAAGGCAGACAGAAGAGACGGTAAAGAACAAGCCTGCCCTGGTAGGCCTAGCCGGAGGGCACAGTGGCCCGAACAAAATGTTCATCATGGAACCGCGCAACTACGAAGACGTGAAGGAGTATGTCACCCATTTAAGGGCTCGTCGCTCCTTAATTCTCCGTCTCCATCTGGTTGACAAACGTGAGGCGCAAAGAATTGTTGACTTTATGAGTGGTACTACATATGCGTTGGAGGGCAATATGCGGAAATTGGGTGAAACCATTTTTTGCTTCACGCCATCTTCCGTGGCCATTGAAGGGGATTTAGAATCGGATTTTTTTGAGATGATAAAAAACGAAGGCGAGTGATTTATTGATGCGAATCATAGCCCTAGCCGATCTGCTTTTTGAACTCTATACGTGGATCCTCATTGCTCGATTCTTGTTGACGTGGATTCCTAATGTTGACTACTCTCACCCGATTATTCAGTTTATCCATAAGGCCACGGACTTTGTCGTGCGCCCCTTTCGGGGAATTATTCCTCCCCTGGGAAACATTGATATTTCTCCCTTGCTTATGTTCTTGGTGTTACGTATGGCCTATTCACTTTTGAGAAGATTACTCTTTTTGGTGATGCTCTAGGGGCTACCGCCTAGGAAGGGTTGATGACATTTGAATAAAGAGCAACTGCTTGGACATTTGAGGGGAGACGATGAGCAGCGCCTAGGTAGACATGTTCTGGACTTAGCCCGTCAAGCCTGGGAGACAAATCGCCCTCAAAAAACAGACTTTTACGATCCCTATGAGCGGAAGGTTGCCCAAAGTGTCCTAGGAAGTATTCCCGAGGTAGGTTTTATGCATCAGGGTGGTTACAAAAAGGCGGAACGGACGCGCCTTGTCATCTATCCTGGGTTCTATCTGGTGGAGACTATACCATCGTCTTTGCGGGTTCTGGAAGCGACAGGAAACTTCTCCTTTCAAGAGGTAGGTCACGGCGATTACCTAGGGTCGATTCTAGGTACAGGCCTCAACCGCGGGAAAATTGGCGACATTTTGGTGCTGCAAGGCGGTTGTCAGGTGATCGTCGCCTCTGAGGTTGCAGACTATGTGCTTAGTCACTGGGCACAGGTGGGCAAGATCTCGATTACATTGAAAGAAATTGATGAAGAACAACTCGCTGTGGAACCAGAGCGGATCAAGGAGATCAAGTCTACGGTGGCGTCTCTGCGCCTTGATGCGGTAGCTGCCGAGGGTTATGGGACCTCTCGCTCAAAGATGGTCCGTGAGATTAAGGGCGAGCGTGTTAAGCTGAACTGGAAATCGGTGTCAAATCCAGCCCTGGCCGTCTCTGAGGGAGATGTCCTTTCCATTCGTGGGCGGGGACGAGTCGTTGTTTCCACAGTGGGAGGCACGACTCGCAAAGGGCGAACTAGTATCGTGTTACATCGCTATTATTGAAGGAGGTACCCTGGATGCTCAAACCGATGGATATCCATAATACGGAATTTAAGCGGACGTTTAAGGGATACGACCCAGAAGAGGTGGATAATTTTCTTGCCAATATTGTCCTCAAGTACGAAGCGGTCTACCAAGAGAACCGTAAGTTACATGAAGAAGTGAAAGTGTTGCGTGAGAGACTAGAAGGTCACGGGAATCAGGAACAAGATATTCTAGACCTTATCTCCTTGACGAAGCAGACAGTGCAAGAAGCCAAGACGGTAGCTCGGCAAGAAGCAGATAATGTAGTCAATGTTGCCCAGTCGGAAGCAGAACGGATTATGGTTGAGGCGCGCCTGAAGGCAGCGCAGCTCATGGCCGATGCAGAAGAGCGCCGTGACAAGACCGAGCGCGCAGAGCGGCAACTGAGAGAAAAGGTGCGTCTGACCATGGAAACAATTTGGAACGTTCTTGTGGATGATGTTGATAAACCTGGGGCTACAAGGCCCTATCGAGATATTGTCTCCGCAACTGTTGAGAAAGAGAGACCCTCGGAAGAATTAGAAGAGGAATAAGAGAAGAGGAAT